>JBMTYE010000063.1:0-8090 GCA_049454255.1 Flavobacteriales bacterium | reverse complement strand
GAGGTGATGGTGATCCCCCGCTCCTGCTCCTGCTCCATCCAGTCCATCGTCGCCGCGCCCTCGTGCACCTCGCCGATTTTGTGCGAAATACCGGTGTAGTACAGGATACGCTCGGTCGTCGTCGTCTTCCCTGCGTCAACGTGGGCCATAATGCCGATGTTGCGCGTGTAGCGGAGGTCTCTCTTAGCCATGGTGAGGTGCGTTAGGAGCTAGGAATCAGAAACGGAAGTGAGCGAAGGCCTTGTTCGCTTCCGCCATGCGGTGCGTGTCCTCCTTCTTTTTAAACGTCGCTCCTTCCTCCTTGGAAGCAGCAATCACCTCCGCAGCCAACCGATCCGACATGGTCTTTTCGTTCCGCTTGCGGGCGTAGCCGATCATCCACTTCATCGCCAAGCTCTGGCGACGGGTGTCACGGATGGGCTGGGGGATTTGGAAGGTTGCACCGCCCACACGACGGCTGCGCACTTCCACACCAGGAGTTACATTTTCGAGCGCCTTGATGAAGATGGCCAAACCGTCTTCACCGGTGCGCTGCTGCACCCGCTCCATCGCATCATAGAAGATGCTGTACGCGGTGCTCTTCTTGCCGTCGAGCATGAGGTTGTTCACGAAGCTCGTGACCAGCACGCTACCGAACTTCGGGTCCGGCAGAATCGGGTGCTTTTTAGGGGCTCTCCTTCTCATGATTACTTCTTCGCTTTCTTCCGCTTCGTTCCGTATTTCGACCGGCGCTGTCCGCGTCCATCCACACCCGCCGTATCCAGTGCGCCACGCACAATGTGGTACCGCACGCCCGGCAGGTCCTTCACACGGCCGCCGCGGACCAAAACGATGCTGTGCTCCTGGAGGTTGTGTCCCTCCCCGCCGATGTACGCGTTCACTTCATTCCCGTTCGTGAGACGCACACGGGCCACCTTCCGCATGGCGGAATTCGGCTTCTTCGGCGTCGTGGTATACACGCGGACACACACACCGCGGCGCTGTGGACATGCGTCCAGTGCGGCGGATTTGCTCGACTCTGCGAGTGTGGTGCGGCCCTTGCGGATGAGCTGCGAAATCGTAGGCATTCGTTCCGGTTCGATCAGGTTCGGTGTGGTACAGACAGAAGTTTCCCCGAAATAAGGGGCCGCAAAGGTAACAGATAGCTGTTAGAAAACAAGTGCAGCTTGTGCCTTTTTTCAGACAGTTTCATTGACAGGCACGGCGGCAGCGGTACTACCTTCGAAACGTGCATTTCCTCGACACGCTCAATCCCGCTCAACGTGCTGCAGCGACCCACATTGAGGGTCCGATGATGGTCATCGCAGGCGCCGGTTCCGGCAAGACCCGCGTCCTCACCTACCGCATGGCACATCTTATCGAACGCGGTGTGGACCCCTTCTCCATTTTGGCCTTGACGTTTACGAACAAGGCCGCACGCGAGATGAAAGAACGCATCGCGCAGGTCGTAGGCGAGTCCGACGCACGCAGCCTGTGGATGGGCACTTTCCACAGTGTCTTCGCCCGCATCCTGCGCACGGAGGCCGAGCGGTTCAACTACACACGGAACTTCACGATTTACGATACAGCGGACAGCCGGTCGCTCCTGAAGGAGATTATTTCTGGCCTCGGTTTGGACGATAAAGTCTACAAACCGTCGAGCATTCAGGCCCGCATCTCGGCTGCGAAAAACAACCTCATCGACGCGCGCGCCTACGCCGAGAACGATGAAATCACGGGCGAAGACAAGCAAGCCGGACGCCCCCGCATCGCCGAAGTGTTCCGCACCTACGAAGCGCGTTGCTTCCGGGCCCAGGCGATGGATTTCGACGATTTGCTCTTCAAAATGAACGTGTTGCTGCGCGATTTCCCGGATTTGCTCAGCAAGTACCAGCACACCTTCCGCTACCTCCTCGTCGACGAGTACCAGGACACGAACTTCGCCCAGTACCTGATTGTCAAGCAACTCGCCGCGGTCCACGAGAACATCTGCGTGGTCGGCGACGACGCCCAAAGCATCTACGGCTTCCGCGGCGCGAACATCCAGAACATCCTCAACTTCAAGAAGGACTACCCGGACGCCGCCCTGTACAAGCTCGAGCAGAACTACCGGTCCACCGGCCGCATCGTGCAGGCAGCGAATTCCGTCATCGAGAAGAACAGCGACCGCATTCCGAAGGACCTCTGGACTGCGAACGACGGCGGCGAGAAAATCCGCGTGCACCGGTGCGCAACGGACAGCGAGGAGGGGCGTTTCGTCGCCACGCAGCTGTTCGATTTGTCCGCCCAGCGCCAGGTGCCGTGGAGCGCATGTGCCATATTATATAGAACGAATGCGCAGTCGCGGTCGTTCGAAGAGAGCTTGCGGAAGCTGAACCTGCCGTACCGAATTTATGGGGGCCTGTCGTTCTACCAGCGGAAGGAAGTCAAGGATTTGATTGCGTACTTCCGGCTGGCCGTGAATCCGAGCGATGACGAAGCGCTGCGGCGGGTCATCAATTACCCGGCGCGCGGGATCGGGAATACCACGATGGATCGGGTGGTGACGGAGGCTGCGGAGCGGGATGTGGCGATTTGGGAGGTGCTGCAGGGGGAGCCGCCCGCGGCGCTGCGGGGCGCCGCGTGGACCAAACTCGACGCGTTCGCCACCCTCATCCGCAGCTTTGCGGCTGAACTCAGCCGCGTGCCCGCGCATGATTTGGCCTTGCACATCGCCCGCCATACCGGCCTGGTCCACGCCCTGCACGCCGACCGGTCGCCCGAAGGCGTCTCCCGCTACGAGAACATCCAAGAACTTCTGAACGGGGTCCAGTCCTACGTGCAATCCCAGCTCGAACTCGACCCCGACGCCATTCCGACCTTGGACGGTTTCCTCGCCGACGTGGCCCTGCTCACCGACGCCGACGAAGACGATGGCGATACGGAGAAAATCAGCCTGATGACGGTCCACGCCGCGAAAGGCCTTGAATTTCCGCACGTGTTCGTTGTGGGATTAGAGGAGAATCTGTTCCCCAGCCAAATGGCCATGCAGTCCCGCGCGGACCTCGAGGAGGAACGCCGCCTCTTTTATGTCGCGCTCACGCGCGCGTGCGAGACGTGCACCCTCACCTACGCGCTGACGCGCTTCCGGTGGGGCCAAATCACCCACGGCGACGCCAGCCGGTTCATCAGCGAAATCGACCCTGCCTGTCTCGACATTCCGGCCTTCCGCGACGCCCGAACAGGCCCGTCCAGCGGAGGATGGGACACCGCCCGAGCCGCCTGGCAGCGGCCTGCTTCTGCCCCTGCCCCACCGCGCACGCCTGCCCTGCCACCACCGCCGGCCCACCTGCGCCGCATCCCCGCTGCGCCCGCGGCCGCATCGCGCCCGGCGCCCACAGCTTCCGGCACTCCCTTAGCCGCCGGTCGCACGGTCGCCCACGAGCGGTTCGGCCGCGGCACCGTGCTGTCCTTCGAAGGCGCCGAGCCGAACCTGAAGGCGACCGTCGCCTTCGACAGCGCCGGCACGAAGCAGCTCCTCCTCAAATTCGCCCGGCTCACCCTGCTCGACGAGTGACATGGTCCGCACTGTTGCTGTATTCCTCCTCTGCGCCGCAGTGCTCGCCAGCTGCGACCGCACCGACATGAACTCCCTCGACGTCCACGGCACCGTGCGGGACGACCGAACGGGCGCTCCGATTGCCGGGGCCCGCTGTGTTCTGGAGCGCCAAACCGTCGATGCCGGCGTTTGGGTCGACTCCTGGGAAACCGTCGGCGACCTGGAAACGGGGGCAGATGGCACCTTCGCCCTTCCCTTCGAACGCGCCCAAGCGATCCGCTACCGCCTGACCGTCGAACGCAGCGCGCATGCGCCGCATGTCCACGAATGGTCCGCCGACGTGTTTTACGACACACCGCTTCTGGCGTACGACGTGACGCTGTCCGCCTTGGGCGAGCTGGTTTTCCGGTGCATCCGGATTCCCGGAACAGAGCCGGGGGCCTCCCTCTTCGTACGGCCCACCTCAACCGCCGAACTGCTGCCGGGCTGCCCCCCGAACGCGGTTGAAGTGCGTGAGACTCTCCCCGACACCGCTTGGTCGTGCACGTTCCGGGGTGACCGGTTCATCCCCTATGCACAGCGCATCGGCAGCGGACCGGAGAGCGTGGATTCCGTTTGGGTTCCCGCCTTCGGCATGGCTGAAGCCTTGATTTCGTGGTAAGCATGCAGACCTTCCGATTCACCGTCGCTAAATCCGCTCGGGTCTTTACCCTCGGCCCACCCGCCGCCACGGCGGACAAAGTCCTCTTCGCACTGCACGGCTACGGCCAACTCCCGGAGTTCTTCTTGCGGAAGTTCCAAACGGCCGCAGATGAAGGCTGGGCGATCATCGCCCCCGAAGGCCTGCACCGCTTCTACGTCGAGGGAACTTCTGGCCGGGTCGGTGCCTCGTGGATGACCCGGGAAGACCGTGATGCCGACATCGCGGACTACCTCGCCTACCTCGACCAAGTCGCCGACGCATTCCCTACCCGTCCCAGCAGCCGCCGCGTGCTGCTCGGCTTCTCCCAAGGCGTAGCCACGGCCACCCGTTGGGCAGCATCCAGCCGCCGACCCTTCGAACAGCTCATCCTGTGGGCCGGGGTGTTTCCGCCGGATGTCGACCTCGGGCCAGATGCAGCGCGGCTGCGGAACATGCCACTGGCCTGTGTCCTCGGCGACGCCGATCCATTCTTCGGGGTCGGATTGCTGGAGGAAACGGACGCCCGCCTGAAGGCGGCCGGGCTTAACGCGAGCACCTACCGATTCTCAGGTGGGCATGCCATCTGTTCCGACACCCTCCTCCGGGTTTTGGGCGAGATTGCCTGAAACCGATGCTGCGCACTCGGCGACCCGGGGATGGATGCGGTAGAGGGTGCGCCTGCGGTCGTCCACGTCTTGCGTGCGCTCGATGGCCTCGGCGCCCCAAACCTCGAGCGACCAGGCGTTGATTTCCTTGATTTGGCGCGAGCGCCGCGAGCGACGGGTTTCGTCCGTAAACAGACCATCCAGCTTCCACGCCGAATCTAACTGCAACGTATCCAGCTCCTTGCCAGCCCACGGCGCCAACGGATTCAGGCTACGCGCCACGTATGCCGGGACGCCATCCCCCTGATGTTCAGAAGGCTCCTCCCCGGCCGATTGCCGCCGACGCAGCAGCACATACCCCGCCACGGCGAGCACCGCACCGCCTCCCGCCCACGACCACCTCGACGTCCACCACGGCAACACAAAAGGCACACCCGCGGCTCCACGCTCCTTGTGCAGCTCGAGCGGCTGCCGGATGCCATTTGCAAGTACGACTTCAAGCTGTCCACTCGACGCCACGAGACCTACAACGTGTTCTCCATCGAAGGGGCTTTCTGGCAAAGCATAGAGCCGCTCCTCCTCGGTATCGAGCCACCATCCCTTTCCTGTTTGGGGGTTCACGAACACGACCTGCGAGGAGGTCCCGATGGCTTCCGTGCAATCCTCGAGCACATCATTCACGCGGCCTCGGTCTTCCCACCCTCGCTCAGGATGCCACACCGCCCACCGACGACCGAACAGGGCATGCAACTCTCCGTTCGCAACCCAGGGGCCTGCCGTCACTTCACCTGATGGCGGATCTCCGTTCACCGCCTCCTCGGTCCACGTTCCTGCGAGCTTGCGCAAAATACGACCGTCCGCAAGCACGAATGCAGGCCGACCGTCCCAACCGAAAACGTGGCCTCCACGCCCCGCCTCCACAGGCGTACGGTTCACTTCTGCGGGGGATCGCGCCCCTTCTTGCAGGATGGGATCGTTCGACACCCCGAGCGACAAATTGTGCATGCCGTACATGGCGACAGCCGTCGCCGTGGCACGCTTGTTCAGGGAGGCGGCCCGCGGCAGCATCCGGAATTCAAGGGTCACTTCCCGCTCGGGAATGTCGAAAAAAGTGTATCCGTACTGGGCCCCATTGAATTCTATGCCCTTTCCCCATGGAGTAGGCACCAGCCGCGGCGGACCATGGAGGTTCATGACCGCACCGGTGATTTCTTCGTTGAAGGGAGCGCTTCCTTCGAAGCGCCAAAGTCCCACTGTCTGCGCATCCCGATCCACCCCACCTGCCACAGCAGCACGCTGAATCTCCTCCTCCGACCGAATTCCGTTCGAAATACGGACTTCATCGATGATGCCCCGGAAGTAATTGACCCATGTCAGACCGAAAATCGCCCCGAAATGGACCATATTGTGGAAGTAGGCGACGTCTGCACTGCGCCCATTGAAAATGGTCTTGCCGTTGATGCTCACGGTCGTGCGCAAATCCCGGTCGCGTGTATAGACCACATGGATCCACTCCCCCGGAACGACTTCCGCAAGGCACGGCGTTTCCAAGGCAAACTGGGTAATAATCCCGTCTGCCTTGAGGCACAGAGCTCCCCGATCTCCAGGCCATTCACGCACTTCAGGGGGGAGTGGAACAGCCGTCCGAGCGGCAACATGCTCAAACCAGTCGCCGGCATGTTCCGCAAACAAGGCCTCGGGAACCTGCACAAACTCCGTGCGCTCTCCAGCGACGGGCGGAACGTCAAAGGTCCAGGAGGCATGCGCTTCTTTCGGGAGCACGTCCGCCGGAGCAATCGGTGCTCCGGCCTTGCCCCACACCACAGCCACATCCCGCGACAGCCCCTGCGCTCCGTTTCCGAGCCAAGGCAAAACAAGCACATCCCCGGATTCGTAGTCGATCATGGCGAGGTCCAGATCTCCGTCCCCGTCCATATCGCGCGAAACCACATCCCGCGGCAGTTCCCGTTCGAAGAGGGACCTCAGCGGCCCCATAACATCATCTGAAACGAGCGCCCCGTAGGCAGAGAGAGTGACCATGTTGTGTCCGAACAGAAGCACATCGTCCCCGTTCCAAGGCAGGACATCGACGCGGTGCCACATGAGCTCATCGCCTCTAAAAGGCATGGGAACAGAGGCGCCCACCGCAGTCCCCGACCAGGCATACGCTGCAGGCGCCCGATCCGGTCCTGTTCCGAGGACCAGAGGCCCTTGCTTGCTGGGGTACACATTGAGCCAGCTGAATTGCTGCGAATCAGGCAGCCAAAGGACGCTTCCTTCGGTAGGCCCGTCATTCCTGTAGATTCCGCTGCGGTTTCCTGCTCCATCCCGAACGAGCGCATCCACATCACCGTCCCCCTCAGCATCGAGGATGGTGAGTTCTGATCCTAACGGCACCCCGCGCAACCACACCCGCTGTTTTCCTCCCGCAACCACATACACCACGCCTTCTCGGTCAGGCCCGGTGAGCACTCCCTCTTTGCATGCACCGATCCAGTCACCACCTACACCCCGGACCGTATGCTGCAATTGAAACTTCTTGTACTTCAGAGACACCACGAGAATTTCCGTCTCGCCGGCTTGTGTCAGGTAAAGCACTGCACCCTGCTCGTTCGGGGTTACAGCCGCCCGCGCTTCGCGCCCGGCGGTCTGCCAAACGCGTTCTCCCGCGGTAAAGGCTCCTCCCCCTTTTCCCCACATCACCGCATAGCCATCTTCGAGCAGCAAACCGATGTCCACCACCCCGTCTGCATCGAAGTCAGCGACGTGCATCGACACCACAACGTACCGCGGGAAACCCGGGTCAAACACCTGAGGGAGTCCGAGAAAGAGGTGCAGCGGAACGGTCGGCTGAGCGCGAACATTCAGCCCGCAAACCACTGAAAGCCCCATGAAAACGGCTTTACTAATCCACCAGCGCAGCATCCTTTTGCTCATTTCAGGCCCGAATTTGGCCGAGAACCGGTCAGGTTCTGATGCCATTTTTGTTCAAATAGAACGTGCGTTCCGTCTGAAGTGCATCAGTCTTTCCCGAACGAAACTACCTTGCAAGAACTGAAATTGAATCCGATTCTCATGCGCAAGCGTCTGTTTTTTGTCTGTGTCGCTGCCAGCCTGGGTCTGTCCCATGTCCAGGGGCAGCACGTGGTTTGGCCCCACCACATCACCCCTGAAGAAGTCGCTGCGCACCGCGCGAACCCGCAAGAAACGCCAGAGAATCGGGGCATTCCTGTGCCTCCTCCCTACGACAACCTGCGAACGGCGGCCGAGTGGGAAGAAATCGAGG
>JBMTYE010000062.1:0-8123 GCA_049454255.1 Flavobacteriales bacterium | reverse complement strand
GCATCATTCAAACGGGTAGGTTCCCTCCAGGATCCGGAGCTCGCGGGCCGGGTCGCTGATGGAATCGGTGAGGTACTGCTCGATGAGTTGGGCTGCGATGGGGGCTGCCCACGAACCGCCCGCGCCCGCGTTTTCGACATACACCGATAACGCGATGCGCGGATTGTCCATCGGGGCGAAGGCGATGAAGACGCTGTGCTCGAGCCGCGGTTCGTCCTGTACGGTGCCGGTCTTGCCGCAGATGGTGATGCCTGGGGTTTTGGCCCGCCAACCCGTCCCCCCCGGCTGCTCCACGACCGCCTGCATCGCCGCCACGATGGGGGCGAACTGTTCAGGCGGAATGCCCGTATCCACCCGCTTTCCCGCGCCTTCCGGCTTGCCCTGGCCGCCTACATCGCGCACGGCATGGGGCGTCCTGTACCACCCCCGATTCGCGATGGCCGCCGCGGCGTTTGCCATCTGCAGCGGTGTCGTCAGCAGCTCGCCTTCGCCGATGGAAATGGAGTAGATGGTCGAATAGGCCCAGCGCTTCTTGCCGTAGATCTTGTTGTAGTACGCCGTGTCGGGGAGGAAGCCAGCGCTCGCCCCTGGCACATGGCCACCGAGATCCGTTCCGAACCCGAAGAGCCGCATGCGGTTTGTCCAGTTCGCCATGCCGAGTGCGGCGTCTTCAAACGCGCTGGACGACCTCCGGCCTTGGATCATCCGCCGCATAACCTCGTGAAAGTACGGGTTACAGCTGTGCACCACGGCGTTTGCCAAATCGTCCTGGGTATGCGACCCGTGGCAGGCGATGATGTCACGGTTGCACAGGATGCGCGTGTCCGTTCTGATGACGCCTTCGTCGAGGGCGATGAGTCCTTGGAACATCTTGAAGATGGAACCCGGCCGGTAGGTCCCACGCAATGCCCTGTTGTACAGCGGCTTCCAAGGATGCTTCAGCAAGCTATCGTACTGCGCACCGCGCCGGGGTCCCACGAGCAGGTCCGGATCATAAGTGGGCGCACTGACGAGACACAGAATTTCGCCCGTCGCTGGCTCGATGGCTACTACACTGCCGCGTTTGCCCTGCATGAGGAGTTCCGCGTATCGCTGCAGGTCCGCGTCGAGCGTAAGGGTGAGGTTTGCTCCTGCGATCGCCAAACTGTCGTACTCGCCGTTCTTCAGCGGCTCGCGGATGTCGTTCCGCACGTCCACGAGGAGGTACTGCACGCCTTTCCGGCCCCGAAGCAGCGTCTCGTAGTGGGCTTCGAGGCCCGATTTCCCCTTGAAATCCCCTAAGAAGTACCAGGGGTCTGCCTGCATCTCCTCCTTCGTCGTTTCGCCGTACTCACCGATGAGGTGGCTCGCCAAACCTTCGATGTTCGAACGCACAGACCGCGTCCGTCCCACCACCCCGGGAAAGCGCCACAACTCGCCGGCAATCTTCGCAAACGCATCGGTCGGAAGCTGTTGCACCAGTACGGAAGGCCGGTAAATCGACCACGCGCTGGCCTTGTCCAGCAAGGGAATCAGCTTTTCGACCGGCATTTCAAGCAGCACAGCAAGGGCGAGGGTGTCGAGTTTTCCGCGGGCCAGCCGAGGCGTGATCGTGATGTCGTAGCTGGCCACGTTCGTGACGAGTAGGTCGCCGTTGCGGTCGTACAGCATCCCGCGGGCCGGGTCGATGCTCAGTTGTTCTTCGGTCAGGCGTGCCGCGTACTCTGTCCAGTAGTTCGATCCGACCTGCAGCTGGAAGAGACGCAGGATGAAGGCTGCGATGATGAAGAGGAAGATGCCTCCGATGACGGTTTGGCGATCGCGCAAGTTCATCGGTTACGCGGCCGGGGCTGGAACAGGAGGTGCACAAGTGCGACAATCCCCAGCGTCAGGAATACGGACGTCAACGCCTTCGCCTCTGCGCGGGCGAGCAGGCCCCACCGTCCGGCCTCGAGTCCGAAGAGCACGAGGTTGTGCGCGCCCACCATCAACACGGTGTACACAGAGAACCACGTCCACCCTTGGGCTGCTGCCGTCGGCTCGGTGTTGAGTTCGTAGCCTTCCCGTGGAGCGAGAAGTTGCCCGATCGAAGGCTGCAGGAAGCCCACCGCAAGGCAAGTCGCAGTGTAGAGGCCGTTCGTGGCCGCTGCGAAATCTTGTAACAGGCCCATCACTCCTCCGGCGACAAGGTAGGTCCAGGGCTTGCGTCCGAGCGGAAGCATGGCGAGACCGTAGACGTGGATGGACGGGGTCAGCCAGCCGTTCGCCCAAACCAGGTGCTGGAAGAACAGCGCCTGAAGAATCCCGGCCGTAAAGAACCGGAGGAGGGCAGAAACCGACATCATCGTTGCACCTCCGTTTGGGGAATACGACGTCCGAGGTCTTCAAGGGCATCTCGGTCACCCACATCGATGACCTGCACGTAGCGGATGTTTCGGAAGTCAGCGAAAATCCTCACAGTCAACACCTTGAACTCACCGGTACGGTCGACCCCTTCTTCCTCAACAGTTCCGATGGGTGTTCCGGCAGGAAAAAACCCTTGAAATCCAGTTGCATACACGGTGTCGCCGGGCGTCGTAACCGTGCTGCGCGGGATGTCGCGGAGTTGGGTAGCTCCGAGCGATCGACCATCCCACACGAGTCGCGCGGCAGGACCATCCGCACCGACGCGGGCACTCCACTCGATACCGGTGTGCACCAGCGGCAGCACGAGGGCATACCGTTCCGTGACCTCGTGGACCCGGCCTACCGCTGAGCCGAGCGCGAGGACCCCTTGGCCCACTTCAACGCCGTCTTCGCTCCCCGCATCGAGGATGAGGTAGTTCGCGGACCGGTCGTCGGAAGCCCGGATGACGCGGGCGGCATAGACGTTCAGGGGGATTTGGATTCCACGCGGTCCGGGGACACGCGCACCACGCACCGCTACACGAACCCTCCCGGAGGAATCGGGAACAGCTGCCGAGTCGGGAGTGACCGGATCTGCGGGAGGCGGCTCCCACACCACCCAGCCTGAGGTGTCAGACAGGACAGCTTCCCGCTGCATCAACGCCGCTCGCAACGCCGCATTTTCACGTAGCAGGGCATCGTTCGACGACGCCAAATCTCCGATGTGCTTGACCCGCGCCACCCGTTCCATCCACGCCCCGTTTGCCGCGAGACTCATGCGAATCCACGCTCCGCGGGCATGTCCGTTTGCTGAGGCATACCAACCGAGTGCGAGCGCTTCGAGCACCACGAACAGCACGAGCCGGTGGTGGCGGGCGATGAGCTGCAGCAGGTTGCGCATCCTTCAGGCCGCGCTCAGTCGCGCATCAGGAAGGGGAAACGATCGATGTTCTTCAGCGCGATGGAGGTGCCTTTTGCCACGGCATGCAGCGGGTCGTCTGCGATGTGCACGGGCAGGCGGGTCTTCATCTGGATGCGCTTGTCCAAACCACGCAGCAACGCACCGCCACCGGCGAGGTAAATGCCTGTCTTGTAGATGTCTGCGGACAATTCCGGCGGCGTCTGCTCGAGTGCGCTGTGGATGGCTTCCTCGATTTTGCTGATGCTCTTGTCGAGGGCTTGGGCGATTTCGCGGTGGCTCACGAGGATTTCCTTCGGGATGCCCGTCATGAGGTCCCGACCGCGGACCGGGTAGTCGGGCGGGGGGTTGTCGAGTTCGGCGAGCGCGGCGCCTACCTCGATTTTAATTTGCTCTGCGGTGCGCTCGCCGACCAAAATGTTGTGCTGGCGCCGCATGTACTCCTCGATGTCGGCGGTGAACTCGTCGCCCGCCACACGGATGTTCTTGTCCGTAACGATGCCGCCGAGGGCGATGACTGCAATTTCAGAGGTGCCACCACCGATGTCGATGATCATGTTGCCCATGGGCTCCTCGACGTCGATGCCGATGCCGATGGCTGCGGCCATGGGCTCGTGGATGAGGTACACGTCTTTGCCTCCGGCGTGCTCGGCGCTGTCGCGTACGGCGCGTTTTTCGACTTCTGTAATGCCAGAAGGGATGCAGATGACCATGCGAAGCGACGGGTTGAAGAGCCGCTTCTTGTCGTTGATCATCTTGATCATGCCCTTGATCATCTCCTCGGCCGCTTGGAAATCTGCAATCACACCGTCCTTCAGCGGGCGAATCGTCTCGATGTTCTTGTGCGTTTTCCCGTGCATTTGTTGGGCCAAACGGCCGATGGCCACGGTCTTGCCGGTCTGCCGGTCTTTTGCAACGATGGACGGTTCATCCACCACGACTTTGTCGTTGTAGTAGATGATGGTGTTCGCGGTGCCGAGATCGATTGCGATCTCCTGCATGAAGAGGTTGAACATGCCCATAGACGGCCAAAGATATTCGGAAAGCGGGTCGCTGCCGGAAGAGTTTGCAATCAGTGTTTGAAGTGGCGCACCCCGGTCAGGTACATGGCCATTCCGTGGGTGTCGCAGAAGGAAATCGAATCGGCATCGCGGACTGAACCTCCTGGCTGCACGACCGTTCGAACCCCCGCTTCGTAGGCGAGTTCCACGCAGTCGGCAAAGGGGAAGAATGCATCGGAGGCCATCACGGCACCGTCGAGGGTGAAGCCGAAGGCGTGGGCCTTTGCGACGGCCTGGCGCAGGGCGTCGACGCGGGAAGTTTGGCCGGTCCCGCTGCCGAGGAGCTGCAGGTCGCGGGCGAAGACGATGGTGTTCGATCGGGTGTGTTTCGCGATGCGTTGGGCGAAGACGGCATCCGCACATGCGGCAGCGGAGGCCGCGGCGGCAGTCACCTGCTGCAGGTCCTCCACCGATTCTGAACGCACGTCGGGCTCCTGCACGAGCAAGCCCCCGAGCACCGAGCGCACGTGCACCGCCGGCTGTGCAGCAGGCGTGTGGCGCAACAGGATGCGGTTCTTCTTCGCCGACAGCAGCTCGAGCGCTTCCGCCGAAAAGTCCGGGGCGATGGCCACCTCGAAAAACAGCTCGTGCATGGCCGCCGCCGTAGCCGCATCGACCGGACGGTTGAGCGCAATCACGCCGCCGAAGGCACTGACCGGGTCGGCCGCAAGGGCTGCTTCCCACGCCGCATGCAGGGTGGGACGCACCGCGCAACCGCACGCGTTGTTGTGCTTGACAATGCACACGGCGGGGCCGTCGGTAACGAATTCGTTGAGCAAGGAAGTCGCCGCGTCGATGTCCAGCAAGTTGTTGTACGACAGCTCTTTGCCGTTCAGTTGCTCGAACTGCCCTGCCAAATCTCCGATGAACTCGCCCCGCTGGTGGGGGTTTTCGCCGTAGCGCAAGGCGTGGCGGGGACCGGTGGGTGCGGACCAGGCGAGCGCCTGGCCGTCTCCGGCCATCCAGCGGTGAATGGCGGCGTCGTACTCCGCCGTCACGGCGAAGGCGCGGGCGGCCCAGGTGCGGCGCTCAGCAGCCGTGGTCGTGCCGTCGGCATCGCGCAACACAGCAAGCAAGTCGCCGTACGCCGAGCGGTCGGGAATGACCACCACGTCGGCGTGGTTCTTTGCCGCAGCGCGGATGAGGGAAATGCCTCCGATGTCGATTTGTTCCGTGATGGCGTCTTCATCGGCCCCGGAGGCCACGGTGTCCGCGAACGGGTAGAGGTCCACCACGACGAGGTCGATGGGGGGAAGCTCGTACTCTTCCATGGTGGCCGTGTCGCTTGCGGAGGAGCGGCGTCCGAGGATGCCACCGAACACCTTCGGGTGCAGCGTTTTCACCCGCCCGCCGAGGATGGAAGGGTAGGCGGTTAGGGCTTCGACGGGGACCACCTCGGCACCGAGCCGCTCGAGTTCCGTTTGGGTCCCGCCTGTGGAGTACACAGTAATTCCTAACCGATTGATTTCCTGAACGATGGGCCCGAGGCCATCCTTGCAGTAGACCGAGATGAGGGCGGACCGGATGGCCCGTGTTCCGGAAGGGTTCGAAAGGGAGTCGCGCATCGCGGCGCGAAAGTACGTTAGCTTTGGGAGGATGCTTTGGCTCAGACTGCTCCGGGAGAGCTTCTTGTTCGCGTGGTCCGCCATCTGGGTCAATAAGTTGCGCACGTTCTTGTCGCTGCTCGGCGTCATGGTGGGCATCTTCATGATTTCTGCGGTGTTCGCCGTGGTCGATTCGCTGGAGGACAACCTGCGTGGCACGTTCGATATTCTCGATGGGGATGTGCTTTTTGTCCAAAAATGGCCCTGGGCCTCCGGCGAAGACTACCCCTGGTGGACCTACATCCAGCGTCCGGAATCGTCGTTGCGCGAGGCCGAAGCACTCGAAGACCGGCTTGTGTCTGCCGGGGCCATCGCCTTCCAACGCACGGCCAGGGTCGCTCCCGAAGCGGACGGCAACTTCCTTGAAGGGGTCGAGCTGGTGGCGGTCACCCACGCGTACGACCGGGTCATCCACCTCGATCTTGCCCACGGCCGGTACTTCACGGAGCCGGAAAGCGATGCCTCACGCGCCGTGGCGGTCATCGGCGACGACGTCGCGCAGGTCCTGTTCGGGCGATCGGATGCGGTAGGAAAGAAGTTCAAGGTCAGGGGTGTCGTGGCCGAGGTGGTGGGGGTGTTCCGCAAGGAGGGCCAGTCGCTGTTCGGGAACGGCATGGACCGGCTGATTCTCGTTCCGGCGGGCTTCGGCGACCGGCTGATCGATGTTCAGAATGGTTCAGAAATCCTGGTCAAATGTGCACCGGGGGTAACGAATGCGGAGCTGCGTGCGGAGGTGACGCGGCACATGCGGGCGTTGCGGGGTTTGGCGCCCGCCGAAGAAGACAATTTCGCAATCAACGAAATGGACATGCTTACGGGCATTCTCGACACCATTTTCGTGCAGGTCGAAATCGGCGGATGGTTCATCGGTCTGTTCGCGATTCTGGTCGGCTGCTTCTCCATCGCGAATATCATGTTCGTGTCGGTGCGCGAACGGACGCGCATCATCGGAATCCAAAAAGCGATCGGCGCCCGCTCGCATTTCATTCTCTTGCAGTTCCTCTTCGAAGCCATCGCGTTGTGCTTGTTCGGAGCGGTGTTCGCGCTCGCCGCGATCGGGGCGCTGGTGGCGGGCATCAATGCCGCGGATTTGGGCATGCAGCTCACGTTGCACCCGTCGCGGATCCTGATGGCCCTCGGGGTGGCGGTTGCGTCTGGGTTGCTGGCGGGGGTTGCTCCTGCCCGCGCCGCCGCCCGCATGGAGCCGGTGGAGGCGATGCGCCAAGGCGGCTGACCTACCTTCGGGCCGTGCGCACGCTCCTCGTTACTGGCGCGGCAGGCCAACTCGGCCACCGCGTGCTCGCCTCGGCCGCTCGCCGGCCCCACCTGGCCGTCGTCGGCTGCACCCGGGCCGACCTCGACATCACAGACCCGGATTCGGTCGCACACGCCTTCGATCGGCACCGGCCCGACGTGGTGCTGCACGCCGCCGCTTGGACCGCGGTGGACGCGGCCGAGTCCCACCGGGACGAGGCCTTTGCCGCAAATGCCGACGGTGCCGCCCACGTGGCGAGGGCCGCAGCCGCGCGCGGTCTGCCCCTGCTCCACATCTCCACCGACTACGTCTTCGACGGCACCTCCGCGCGCGGCTACCTCCCCGGCGACCCCCCGGCCCCGCGGGGCGTCTACGGCGCCTCCAACCGCGCCGGGGAGGAGGCCGTCCTTGCGGCGGCCCCGGCCCTCGCCCGCATCTTCCGGGTCGCCTGGCTCTACGACCGCGAGGGCCGCAACTTCCTGAACACCATGCTCCGCGCCGCAGACGCCGGCACCCCCCTCCGGGTCGTCGACGACCAAACGGGCACCCCCACCCACGCCGGCCACTTCGCCGAGCTCCTCCTCGACATCGCAGAAGCTCCGGACCGCTTGCCGCCCGGGATTTGGCATTACGGCCACCGAGGCACCACCACCTGGTTCGGCTTCGCCCAGGCCATCTTCGCCCTCACCGGCCGCACCCCCGTCCTCGCCCCCTGCACCACCGAGGACTACCCCACGCCGGCGAAGCGTCCCCGCTACTCCCATCTCGATCCCGAACCTTTGCACCGCGCACTCGGGATTGAGCCGGTGGACTGGCGGGTGGCGTTAGAGGAGTGTGTGAGAGGTTGAGAACGAGAACGAGTGCGGCTGCGCCGCGCAGGACGAGGTTGAGATCGGACGAGCCGTCTGGGGACGTAAAAC
>JBMTYE010000061.1:0-8131 GCA_049454255.1 Flavobacteriales bacterium | reverse complement strand
CATGGGCCACCGCATGGAACTCTACACGGACGCGACGACAGCGGAGGCCATTGCAGCACGGGCGGCGGAGGTCGGCATAGCCGCCCGCATTGTGGGTCGGGTCGAGACCTCTGTGTCAGGCGCTTCGCGGCTTACGATTGCAGGAGCCCACGGAACCTTCGAGTACGGAGCAGCGTGATTGCCCCCGATGTTTTGCTGGACCGGCTCAGGCCGGTGGAGGACCGCTTCCATGAAACCGAGAAGCTGCTGTCCGACCCGGAGGTCATCGCGGATTCTGTGCGCTTTCGCGCGCTGATGCGGGAACACGGGAGGTTGCAGCCGGCGGCAGCGGCCTCGGCGGCGTTGCGTGCTGCGCTCGAAGAGGAGGGCAACGCCCGGGAATGGTTGGCCACCGGGGACGCCGAGGTGCGTGCTTGGGTCCGATCTGAATGGGACCGGATCGAGGCGGACCTCGCGCAGGCGGTCGAGTTGGCGCGGATTGCCCTGCTCCCGAAGGACGAGGCGGACGATCGCTCGGTGGTGCTCGAGGTCCGGGCGGGCACGGGTGGTGATGAGGCAGCGCTGTTTGCTGGCGACCTCTTCCGCATGTACTGCCGGTTTGCAGACGAGCGCGGGTGGCGCTGGGAACTTGTGTCCGCAAGCGAAGGAGCGGTAGGGGGATTCAAGGAAGTCATCGCACGGATTGAGGGCGACGGGGTCTACGGGGCACTGAAATTCGAGAGCGGCGTACATCGCGTGCAACGGGTGCCGGAAACCGAGTCGCAAGGCCGTATCCACACGAGCGCCGCGACGGTGGCGGTGTTGCCGGTGGCTGAAGAGGTCGACGTGGTGCTGAATTTGGCAGATGTGCGGCGCGATACCTACCGGTCGAGCGGTGCGGGCGGCCAGCACGTGAACAAGACCGAATCGGCCGTGCGGCTGACCCACTTGCCTACAGGAGTGGTGGTCGAGTGCCAAGAAGGCCGCTCACAGCATGCAAATTACGATCGTGCGCTGGAGGTGCTCCGGTCGCGCTTGTTTGATTTGGCGCGTACCGCACAACGGAACGCAGAAGCCGAAACGCGGAAAACCCTGGTCAGCACCGGCGACCGATCGGCCAAAATCCGCACCTACCACTTTCCGCAGGGCCGCGTCACCGACCACCGCATCGGCTGGACCTCGCATGCGCTCGGCGCGGTGCTCGGCGGCGATCTCGGTCCGCTGCTGGAGGCACTTCAGGCCGCGGAACAGGCGGAATTGCTCGCACATGGCTGAACTTCGCGGCATGTTTCTCGGACGCGCAGACCTCGTCGATGCCATCGCCCGAAAGGGCTCGTACCTGTGTGTGGGACTGGATCCGGACCCCGCCCGAATTCCGGCCAGTTGCGGCACGGGTGTCGCAGGTATGGAGGCCTTTTGCCAGGAAATCGTCGCGGCAACGGCTGAGTTTGCAGTGGCCTTCAAGCCGAATTTGGCGTTTTTCGAGGCATACGGCGCGGAAGGGTGGGCGGCGTGTGCACGTATCATCGCGGAGATTCCATCCGATTGCTTTGTGATTGCGGACGCCAAACGAGGCGACATCGGCAACACCTCCGGTCGCTACGCCTCCGCCCTCTTTGACGGACTCGGGGCAGACGCCGTGACGGTGGCCCCCTACATGGGCGAAGACAGCATCCGCCCCTTCCTCGACCACGCGCCCGGCAAATGGACGGTGGTGCTCGCGCTCACCAGCAATCCCGGCGCCCAGGACTTCGAATTCCACGGCGACCCTCCCCTGTACGAGCGCGTGCTTGAGCGCTGTGGAGTCTGGGGCAGTCCGGACCGGTTGATGTTCGTCGTCGGCGCCACCCGCACCGAGCAGCTCGCCCGCGCACGGGCCCTGGCCCCTGACCACTTCTTCCTTGTTCCCGGCGTAGGCGCTCAGGGCGGCTCGCTCGCCGACGTGACCGAAGCGGGCTGGGCTCCCGGGTGCGGACTGCTCGTCAACGCCTCCCGGTCCATCCTCTATGCCGGTACCGGCGCAGACTTCACATCCGCGGCACGGGCCGAAGCCCGCGCCATGCGGGACGAAATGACGGCGGAACTCGCACGGCGGTAAAGAAATCGCCTTCGCCCACACATCGGGCGGGGCGCCCCCACCCCCGGGTTGTATATTGCTCGCCAAATCTGTCCCATGTACACTCTTCTTACCTTTTTCGGCGCCCTTTTCGGCCGAGGAATAACAGGCATTCAGGCTGCCATCGAAACCGGCCAAACCGTGGACGAAGCGATCAACAGCGTCATGGCTCCGATTACCGCGGCAGTGATGAAGGTCATTTTCTTCACGCTACCCATCGGCGGCGGGATGAGTGTGCCTTTCGTGTTGATTTGGCTCGTTGCCGGTGCAGTGTTCTTCACGGTGTTCTTTCGGTTTATCAATGTGCGTGGCTTCCGCCATGCGCTTGATGTAGTGCGTGGGAAATATGATGAGCCTGCGCACAAGGGTGAAGTGAGTCATTTCCAGGCATTAACAGCTGCGCTCAGTGGAACGGTCGGCGTGGGAAACATTGCCGGGGTGGCGCTTGCGGTGAGCTTGGGCGGCCCGGGAGCCACGTTTTGGATGATTCTCGCGGGCCTGCTGGGCATGAGTTCGAAATTCGCGGAATGCACCCTCGGCCTGAAGTACCGTAAGAACAATCCCGACGGCAGCGTTTCAGGTGGGCCCATGTACTATTTGCGCGATGGCTTAGCAAAGAAAGGCTTCGGGAAGCTGGGCGGAGTGCTTGCGGTCATATTTGCGATCGCGGCCATCGGAGGGTCGTTCGGTGGCGGAAATATGGTCCAGGTGAATACCGCTGCCAAACAGCTCATCGCGGTCACCGGTGGTGAAAGCAGCTTCTTACACGGTCAGGGCTGGATTTTCGGTCTGATTATCGCCATCGTCGTCGGAATCATCATCATCGGTGGGATCAAGAGCATCGCGAAAGTGACCGATAAGCTCGTTCCCTTCATGGTCGGGATTTACATCCTCGGCGCACTTCTCGTCATCGGTGCGAACATCGAATCGGTTCCCTTCGCCTTCACGTCCATTATCAACGGTGCATTCGCCCCGGGCGCACTCTACGGTGGCATCATCGGTGTGGTCATTCAAGGCTTCAAGCGGGCTGCCTTCTCGAATGAAGCGGGCATCGGTTCTGCGAGTATTGCACACTCTGCTGCAAAGACTGATGAACCCATCTCTGAAGGACTTGTGTCCTTGCTCGAGCCGTTCATCGATACGGTGGTGATTTGCACCATGACTGCACTTGTGATCATTATCTCGAACTACGGTGGCGCAGGAGCTGAGGCACTCGCATTGCAGGCGAAAGTGGATGGATTTCAGTCCATTGATCTGACCTCATCGGCATTCAGTACCACATTGCCGTGGTTTCCGCATGTATTGTCTGTTGCAGTCATCTTGTTTGCGCTGAGCACGATGATTTCGTGGAGCTACTATGGACTCAAAGCATGGACCTTCTTGTTCGGGGAGTCTATGCGTGCTGAGTTTGCGTATAAGGCGATTTTCTGTGCCTTCGTCGTGGTAGGATCCGCAATCTCCGCTACAAGCGTGTTTGACTTCGGGGATGCGATGATTTTCGCCATGTGCTTCCCGAATATCCTCGGCTTGCTCATTCTTGCCCCTGAGGTGCTTGCGGATTTGCGGAACTACATGGCACGGGTGAAGTCCGGGGAGATCAAGCGCCACGGTTGAGGAAATCATGGATTGGCAGGCAAGAGGAGGGCTGGTCCTGGTGGGGCTGGCGTGGGGGGCGTGTGCGCTGTGTTGGAACCGCCATCCCGAGTGGTTTCCTGCAGCTTTGAGATCTGAAGAAATCCGAACGGCACACTGGAACGTCGATTCGCTGTTGGTGTTTTTGGATTCGCTCCCCGCGGGGACATCCCGCCCGGAGAGCCGCTATACGCGATCCGGAACGGCTTACCGCGCGGAGGCGAGGCCGGAGGCCATCCTGGACTTGAATGCCGTGGACAGTGCGGCGCTTGAGGCCCTGCCCCGCGTGGGCGCCGGACTCGCGGGCCGC
The DNA here is from genome assembly GCA_049454255.1 of Flavobacteriales bacterium. Taxonomy (GTDB): domain Bacteria; phylum Bacteroidota; class Bacteroidia; order Flavobacteriales_D; family Sanyastnellaceae; genus CAMCYM01. The sequence goes on along the minus strand of JBMTYE010000061.1, from coordinate 4,094 downwards.
ATCGTGCGGTACCGGGAGGCCCTCGGAGGATTCGTGTCGACGGCCCAACTGGCCGAAGTATGGGGCATCTACCCCGACCAGTTGGAAGGCTTGTTGCCACGGTTCCAGGTGCATCCTGGCGGCCAGCGCCAGTTGTGCGCCGACACCAGTTCCTGGCACGCTTTGCGCCGCCATCCCTACATCGGTCCGGAAGGCGCCCGAGCGATCGAGCGGTACCGAAAGCACCATCCGCTGGCTACCTTGGATGATTTAGCAGCATCGCCGGCAATCGGGGATTCGCTTTTAGCCAAATGGAAACCTTACCTCACTCTGTGTATCCGCTGAACCATGCATGATTTTGAGACACGATGTGCGGCGGCAGTCCGCGAAGTAGCGGATTTTCCACGTCCTGGAATCCGGTTTAAAGACCTCTCGGCTCTGTGGGGGAACCCCACTCTAGGCAAAGAGATTCAAGCGTTTATGGCACATAGCATTCAGACAACCTTGGGTACCATCGATGCGGTCGTGGCCATCGAGAGCCGGGGGTTCTTGTTCGGGGTGGGCATTGCACAAGCGCTCGACGTTCCTTTCGTCGCGGTTCGGAAGGCGGGCAAGCTTCCTGGGCCGGTTTGGAAAGCTGGCTACGCCTTGGAGTACGGTGAAGACACGGTCGAGATGCAGATGGGCGCCTTGCCGATGGGGGCGAGGGTGGTCATTCACGACGACGTTTTGGCCACCGGCGGGACTGCATGCGCTGCGGCTGAGCTCGTCAGATTCGAGGGAGGTCGTGTGGCTGGCTTTGCATTCATCCTCGAGATTCCTGGTCTCGGAGGACGCGAGGTATGCGAGAAGGTGGCGCCAGTTGTGCGACCTTTGCTCACCTGAATGCAATGATCATGGAGTGGGGACTATCGGAGGATTTGGAGATGATTCGCGCCGCCGCGCGCGATTTTGCAGAGCGCGAGGTACTTCCGAATCGTTCTGAATGGGATGAAAATCAAGTGCTTCCTCGTGAGGCGTTGCGGCGTCTCGGCGAGCTCGGTATGCTGGGCGTCTTGGTTCCCGAGGCGTACGGCGGAGCAGGGTTGGGCTATCCGGCATACAAGATTGTTGTGGAGGAGCTTGCTCGGGTGTGCGGAGGATTTGCCTTGTCAGTAGCTGCGCACAACAGTTTATGTGTCGGTCATATTCTCGCCTTCGGCTCGGAAGACCAAAAACAACGCTGGCTCCCCGCCCTCGCATCCGGAACCCATCTCGGTGCTTGGGGACTTACCGAAGCAAACACCGGTTCAGATGCGATGCGCATGCAGTGCACGGCGGTTCGCGATGTCGAACGCGGTGGCTGGATTCTCAACGGCACGAAGAATTGGATTACCCATGGCATTTCTTCAGACATCACCGTTGTGCTGGCGCGGACGGGCGACCTGCTGGACAGCCGGGGAATTACTGCCTTCGTCGTCGAACGCGGTGCAGCCGGGTTTTCGGGAGGTAAGAAGGAGAACAAACTCGGCATGCGTTGTTCTGAGACTGCCGAACTCATTTTCGATGCGTGTTTTGTGCCAGACAGTCACGTACTCGGCGGGGTAGGAGAGGGGTTCTACCAGGCGATGAAAATCCTCGACGGTGGCCGCATCAGCATTGCATCGCTCGCGCTAGGCATCGCAAAGGGTGCTCTCGAGACGGCGCGAACATACGCGCTGCAGCGCGAGCAGTTTGGCAAACCCATTGCATCCTTTCAAGCCATTGCCTTCAAGCTTGCGGATATGCATGTGCGCATCGAGGCCGCAGAGGCACTGACCCTCGCGGCATGCGATGCAAAGGAGCGTGGGTTGCCCGTTACTGCGCTTTCGGCCATGGCCAAATACGACGCGAGCGAAGCCGCTGTCGCGGTTGCCACCGATGCCGTACAAGTCCTAGGAGGTTACGGGTACACGAAAGATTTCCCTGCCGAGAAGTACTTCCGTGATAGTAAGCTATGTACCATCGGCGAGGGGACGAGTGAAATCCAAAAGTTGGTCATCGCCCGGGAGGCACTCGGTCGGTAAGATTTGGAATTTACAGACGCCCGAGCTACATTTGCCCTCCCAATTCAGAACCCATGCTTTCGATTCCGGTCAAAGAAGGAGATAACATCGAGCGCGCGCTGAAGCGCTTCAAGAAGAAGTTTGACCGCACGAAGCGTATGCGCGAGTTGCGCGAGCGCAAGGAATTCGTAAAGCCCAGTGTCATTAACCGGGAGCAGCACAAGAAGGCGATTTACAAGAATTCCATGCAACTCAACAACGAGTAAGTTTGGAATTTCATGGAAAATGGGCGACCTTCCACCGGCAGGTTGCCCATTTTGCATTTTAGGACACCGTGAAGAGTACAGCCGCGCATATCAGCGAGTTTTTGGAGTACCTCCAAAAAGAGAAGCGTGGTTCTGTGCATACGCTCAGGTGCTACCGTTCAGACCTGAATCAGCTGAGCCGCTTTTTCGGGGAACGATTTGATGAACCGGACTTGTTGCTCGCGAAGAGCGATTGGATTCGCACATGGGTCGTCGAGATGATGCGCGAAGGCAAAGCGCCTCGAACCATCCACCGCAAGGTTTCCGCTTACCGGACGTTCGTGCGTTTTGCCCGCCGTTCCGGCCAAATGGAAACCGACCCCGCGGAAGCCATCACCCTCCCGAAGCTCGACAAGCGCCTTCCTGAAGTTGTTCCCGAGTACGCCATGCGTGATTTGCTCGACGAAGGCGTGTTCGGGGAAGACTGGAAAGGGCGGCGAGATCGGTCGATGGTCGCGTTGCTCTACGAGTCTGGGATTCGGCTTTCTGAATTGATCGGCCTTCGTCTTGCAGACTTTGACCCTGACCGGAAGGAGCTTCGGGTTTGGGGGAAAGGCTTCAAGGAGCGCCGCGTCCCCTTGCTCGAGGAGACCGTACAGGCCATCGAAGAACACACCGATAAGCGACCCTTCCACTCCGAGTACTTGTTCATCACGGATGCCGGGCGGGAGTTGTATCCCTCGTTCGTGTACCGGAGGGTGAATCACTACCTCAATTTGGTCAGCAGCCTGCACAAGACCAGCCCCCACGTACTGCGCCACACGTTCGCAACGCACCTCCTCAATCGGGGGGCGGAACTGTCTGCGGTAAAGGAGCTGCTCGGTCATGCGAGCCTGGGTTCGACACAGATTTATACCCACCACTCGCTGGGCCGCCTGAAGGACATTCACCAGGCTAGTCCGCTGGATTCACGTCCAGGGGGGGAGCCGTAATCCATTCATTCCATGCAGGTGCAGATTCACTCCATCCATTTCGATGCCGATCGCAAGCTGTTGGATTTTATCGAAGGTCGACTCGCGAAGCTTTCGACGTTTCATGACCAATTGATTTCCGGCGAAGTGTTCCTCCGACTTGAGCGCAATTCAGAACACGCAAACAAGGTCGCGGAGATTAAGGTGCATGTCCCCGGTACAGACTACTTCGCCAAGCGCCGATCAGACAGCTTCGAAGTCGCTTGTGACGAAGTGGTCGAGGCCATCCGTGGCCAAATGGTGAAGCGTAAAAAGGGCCATTGATTTCCTAGACACTTAAGCCATTTTCTTGATTTCCGGGGTTTCTGGAAAAGATTTGGAATGGCTTTTGCAACCACCGGATTGTTGTGTACATTTGCCGTCCTGAATCCGGGGCGGCATTTGTCTTTTCCGGAGGTTCTTTGACAACGACGCCGGTGTAGCTCAGTTGGCCAGAGCAGCTGATTTGTAATCAGCGGGTCGGGGGTTCGAATCCCTCCACCGGCTCATCGCGCGTCACACGCGTGTACCCTCTTCTATGGGAGAGTGGTGCACAAGTTGAACAGGGGGGTACGCCGGAGCTGGAGAGCCGGGGCAGACTGTAAATCTGTTGTCTATGACTGAATAGGGTCGATTCCTATTACCCCCACACTCCGACTCCTCCCCACACCAAGAAGCCGGATACCATGCGGAAGTAGCTCAGTTGGTAGAGCATCAGCCTTCCAAGCTGAATGTCGCGAGTTCGAATCTCGTCTTCCGCTCCACCCTTCGGGGAGTTTTAAAGCCGATGTAGCTCAGGGGTAGAGCGCATCCTTGGTAAGGATGAGGTCACGGGT
>JBMTYE010000060.1:0-8163 GCA_049454255.1 Flavobacteriales bacterium | reverse complement strand
TGCGCTTCGATGAGCTGCCGCAGCACCTTGTCGATGCCCTGATTTGTACAGAAGACGCGCGATTTAGCGAGCACAGTGGCATCGACTTCCGTTCCCTTGCCGGGGCGGTCATGCTTCTCGGCACACGCGGGGGCGGAAGCACCATCACCCAGCAGCTCGCCAAACTGCTCTTCACCGAGGAGTACGAATCTTCGAATTTCATCGAGCGGGCGTTGCTGCAAAAGCCCCGCGAGTGGATCATCGCCTCGCGGCTCGAGCGCTACTATACGAAGGGCGAGATCCTCGCCATGTACCTCAACAGGTACGACTTCCTGAACCAGGCCGTCGGCATCCGGTCCGCTGCGAATGTCTACTTCGACAAGGACGTCAAGGACTTGAACGTGCAGGAATCCGCCATGCTCGTGGGCATGCTGAAGAACAGCTCGTTGTACAACCCCATGCGTCGGCCGGAACGGGTCATGGAGCGCCGGGAGGTGGTGTTGAACCAAATGGAGCGGTACGGCAAGCTCACGGAGGAAGCCTACGACAGCCTGAGGGTGACGCCATTAGGGCTTAACTTTCAGATTGTCAGCCACGATGAGGGTACCGCTCCGTACTTCCGGGAAATCTTGCGTGCAGAGGTCACCCGCGTGCTTGAAGAGAAAAACGAGGACGGCAGCTACAAAATCGCCACGGCGGACGGCTCCCCCTACGACCTGTACCGCGATGGCCTGAACATCTTCACCACCATCGACAGCCGGATGCAGCAGTCGGCCGAAGCAGCCGTGAAGGCCCATTTGGCAACGGAGTTGCAAGAAGCCTTCGCAAAGGATGTAAAGCGCAGACCGAAGGAGGATTACCCCTTCTTCAAAGGCATCGATCCGAAGCAGCGTGAGGCGAATTTGCGCCGCGCGATCAAAGAGAGTCGCCGGTACCAGTTCGCCTCCGGTGCGATGTGCCCGGAATGCCACCGGCCTGCGCACTACATCGAAGCCAGCGAGGAAGATGGGAAGGCGGTTTGGCACTGCAACGAAGACGCCGGTGGATGCAGCCACACCTGGCCGAAGTTGACCGAAGCGGAAATCGATCAGGAATTCGATACGCCGGTAGCGATGCGCGTCTTCAGCCACAGTGGCCCGCTCGACACCACCATGTCGCCGCTGGACTCCATCATGTACCACAAGGCGATTTTGCATGCGGGTTTGATTGCCATCGAACCGGTGACCGGGCACATTAAGGCCTGGGTAGGCGGGATCGATTACCGGAGCTTCAAGTACGACAACGTTGGCCAAAGCCGCCGCCAGGTCGGCTCGGTGTTTAAGCCGTTCGTGTATGCCGCAGCATTGCAGCGTGGGCTCACCCGGTGCACTGAACTACCGAACCAGAAAATCTGCATCCCCATGGGCGATGGGTATCCGGATTGGTGCCCGGACAACGCAGATTTCCAGTACGGAAACATGGTGACGCTGGAGTACGCGCTTGCGAACTCCATGAACACCATTTCGGCCAAGCTCATTAAAGACTACGGTCCAGACGCGGTGATTCAAGTGGCGCGGGATTTGGGCATCGAGAGCGAGATTCCTCGGGCGCCATCCATCGCCCTGGGTTCTGCAGAACTGACGCTGAAGGAGATGACCTCTGCTTTAGCTGCCTTTGCGAACGAAGGAGTGTATGTGGCGCCGCGCTTTATCGTCCGGATTGAAGACAAGTTCGGAAACGCCATCTACACACCAGATCCGGAAATCCGCCAGGGCATTGATCCGCGCACTGCCGCTGTGGTGGTGGAAATGATGAAAGGAGTGGTCGATGGAGCGGTTAATCTCGAGAACGGACGCCGCGGTGGAACGGGCATGCGGTTGCGAGGAGATTGGGCGGAGCGTGGCTACGATGGGATTCGCATTCCGCTTGCTGGCAAAACCGGTACAACCCAAAACCACACCGACGGCTGGTTCATCGGTCTGACACCCGCCCTCGCCACGGGGGTATGGGTCGGGGCCCAAGATCCGGCGGTCCGGTTCTCGTCCATCCACCTCGGCCAAGGCGCGAACACCGCCCTTCCCATCTTCGGATACTTTATGCGCGGCGTCCTCGACAACGACGCCATCGACTTCCCGCGGAACGACTTCCGGTATTCGGTGTCGCTCGGCGCAGACTCCGTCGATTGCCGGCGGCTGGTCCGTGCAATCGAAGAGGAAGAGATCATCGTGGACGACGAAGAACTATTCGAATAACATGGCCATATCGAAGGTAGTTTCGGGTCCAGAGGCCGCCTGCAACGGCGTGGCAGACGGCATGACCCTGATGCTCGGAGGCTTCGGCCTGTGCGGCATCCCGGAGAATTGCATCGCCGAGCTCGAGCGGCTCGGGGTGTCCGGGTTGACGTGCATTTCGAACAACGCGGGTGTCGATGGGTTTGGGCTCGGGAAGCTGCTGGCTTCCCGCCAAATCCGCCGCATGATCAGCTCCTACGTCGGTGAAAACGAGGAGTTCGAGCGCCAAATGCTGAGCGGGGAACTGGACGTCGAGCTCATCCCACAGGGCACACTCGCCGAACGCTGCCGTGCCGGAGGAGCAGGCATCCCGGCTTTTTTCACTCCTGCGGGCTACGGCACCGAAGTCGCCGCCGGAAAGGAAGTCCGCGAGTTTGACGGCAAACCCCACATCCTCGAGCACGCGCTTACTGCGGATTTCGCGTTTGTGAAGGCGTGGAAGGGGGACACGGCGGGGAATTTGGTCTACAAAGGCACTGCGCGCAACTTCAACCCCTTGATGGCCATGGCGGGACGCATCACGGTAGCCGAAGTCGAGGAACTCGTTCCCGCAGGCGCTCTCGACCCGAACACCATCCACACCCCGGGCATCTTCGTGCAACGCATCTTCCAAGGCGCTCGCTACGAAAAGCGCATCGAACAACGTACCGTCCGGCCTGCAACCGCTTCCGACCATGCTCGATAAGAACGGAATCGCCCGCCGCATCGCGCAGGAAGTGCACGACGGCATGTATGTTAACCTCGGTATCGGCATCCCGACGCTGGTGGCGAATTACGTCCCCACGGGCATCGACGTGGAATTCCAGTCCGAAAATGGCATCCTCGGCATGGGGCCGTTTCCCATCGAAGGAACGGAAGATGCCGACTTGATCAATGCGGGCAAGCAGACAATTACGGCCCTGCCCGGCGCGGTCTACTTCGATTCGGCGATGTCGTTCGCGATGATCCGCGGCCGCCACGTGCAGCTTACCGTCTTAGGTGCTATGGAAGTGTCTGAGAACGGGGATATTGCGAATTGGAAGATTCCTGGAAAGATGGTCAAAGGCATGGGCGGAGCCATGGACCTCGTGGCCAGTGCCGAGCGCATCATCGTGGCCATGATGCACACGAACCGCGAGGGCGAATCGAAGTTGCTTCCGGCCTGCACCCTCCCGCTGACGGGGGTGGGGTGCGTGAAACGGGTGGTCACAGAGCTCGCAGTCCTCGACATCCACGGCGGGGCATTCCACTTGCTCGAGCGCGCCCCGGGCGTATCGGTGGAGCACATCATCGCAGCGACCGCAGGCCAGCTGATCGTTCCGGACGTAGTTCCGGAGATGGCGGTGTAACGCCCGACCACGTCACGCTGGGGCGTGAGCGCCGCGCACGATGCGTTCGAGGGTTTCTTTTTTGCCGAGGAACTCGGCCAAATCAAACATCGAAGGCCCCCCTCCGACGCCGGTCAGCACGTGGCGAAGCGGCAGCATGACCGCCCCCATCCCGACCCCGCGCTCGGCGAGGAAGGCAGTGAAGTCGGCCTCGAGCACGGGCGCCGTGAAGGCTGAGATGGCTTCCCACCGCGCGGCGAGTGCCAGAAGGTGGCCAGGCGTTTCCGCGTTCCAGCGTTTGGCCCGCGCGTCTGGATCCACAGACGGCGGGCTACCAAACAACCACGTCGCCTGCTGGATATCGTGCGCAAACACAATCCGTTCGCGGAACATACGGTCCAGCAGCTCACCGCGCTCGCCGAGCACAAAATCCGCCGGGAAATGCGCTGAAACCGCTGCAATCCAGTCCGCGGAGGACAGCGACCGCATCCACTGTTCGTTGAACCATTGGGCCTTTTCCGGATTGAACCGGGCCCCGCTGCGCACGACGCGGTCGAGGTCAAACACCTCAGCAGCCTCCTCGAAACTGTACACCTCCCGGTCATCGCCGGCGTTCCAACCGAGCACGAGCAGCAGGTTCAAAAAGGCCTCCGGCAAGTATCCAGCCTCCCGGTAGCCGACGGAAGTCGCCCCGCTCGCCGGATCCGTCCAGGTCAACGGGAACACGGGAAACCCGCCCACGTCGCCATCCCGCTTGCTCAGCTTGCCATTGCCCGAAGGCTTGAGAATCAGCGGCAAATGCGCGAATTCTGGGGCTTCCCAACCGAAAGCCTTGTACAGCAACAGATGCAGCGGGGCGCTGGGCAGCCACTCCTCACCGCGGATAACGTGGGAGATGCCCATAAGCCGGTCGTCCACGACGTTCGCAAGGTGGTAGGTCGGCAGGCCGTCCGCCTTCATAAGCACCTTGTCGTCAATGACTTCGGTGGAAATGCTCACCTCTCCACGGATGCGGTCGGTGAACACTACAGCATGTGCGTCTTCGGGGGTCTTGAACCGCACCACCGCGGGTGTGCCTGCTGCCTTCAGGGCCTCGATTTCGTCCGCTCCGAGTGCGCAGCTATTCCGCATGGCTCCCCGTGTCGAGGCGTCGTATTGCCAGGTCATTCCGGCGGCTTCGGCGGTCTTGCGGCGCGCCTCGATTTCTTCCGGGGTGTCCCAAGCGAGGTAGGCGTGGCCGGAAGCCAGGAGCCGCTCTACGTGTTCCGCGTAGACGGCGGTCCGCTCCGATTGCCGGTAGGGCCCACAATCGCCTCCGGCCCCAAATCCTTCGGTGGGAGGGATGCCGCACCAGCGCAGCGCGTTCACGATGTAGTCTTCGGCGCCTGGGACGAGCCGGGTTCTGTCGGTATCCTCGATGCGCAAGAGGAAATCACCGCCGTGCCGGCGGGCAAACAAGGCATTGTACAGGGCGGTCCGCACGCCGCCCATGTGGAGCGGTCCGGTGGGACTCGGGGCGAAGCGAACGCGAACGCGGCGGGATTCCATGGCCTGCGAAGATACGCCGGTGAAGTGCGGGCGTTCGCTGGCAAAACCAGCCGTTTCTGAAACGGATGGCCCGCGGGTCCCGGCAGACGTTTGTGCCGTTCAAACACACAACCCATGAACAATTTACGCAACCGCGTCCAGCTGATCGGTCGGCTGGGCAAGGACCCCGAGGTGGTCCGATTCGAGGAAGGCAAGGTCAAGGCCAGCTTCCCACTTGCCACGAACGAGGTGTTCCGCAATCCCGACGGGGAGCGCACGGAACGGACGCAGTGGCACGACATCGTGGCGTGGTCTGGTTTGGCCGAGATCGTGGCGGAACACCTGCACAAAGGCGAGGAATGCGTGGTCGAAGGACGGCTGTCCTACCGCACGTTCGAAGATGCCTCCGGCCACACCCGGTATGTGACGGAGGTGGTGATGCAGGAACTGGTGATGCTCGAGCGCAGGGTTTCCGCGCCGGCTGGGGATTGAGGCGACGAAAGCCGGCAAGGAGGGGGCGGGGCACGGTTCGCCGGAGCTCCGCCCTTGCTCCCGCCGAACATTCCGGATGCGTTCCGGGTTCTATCGCTGTAAATTCGCGGCGAAACCTCAGAATCTATGGCACATCCCGGCGTGTTCGGTTCTTCGTTAGCTCGGAAGTATGCAATGGCCCTGACCGGCCTGTTCCTGTGCCTCTTCCTGGCCGGCCATCTTGCGGGCAACCTGCAGCTCTTCAACACGGGCCCAGATGGGCCTCAGAAGTTCAATGAATACGCGCGCTTCATGACCACCTTCCCGGCGGTCAAGGTGCTCAGTTACCTCACGTATTTGAGTGTGCTGCTCCACATCGTGGACGGTATTTTGCTGACACGCGGAAACCGCAAAGCGCGGCCAGTGGGGTATGCCCGGGAACTGGGAAGCGCGAATTCTGCCTGGAACAGCCGGAACATGGGCGTGCTGGGGACCATTATTTTGGTGTTTCTCGTCACCCACATGCAGAACTTCTGGTACGTCATGCACTTCGGCGAGGTGCCCGTCATGTACACTGCAGCAGGAGACGAGCTCAAGGACCTCCATTCCGTAGTTCTGGCGTTTTTCAATCCAGCCTTGAATTCGTGGGCTTTGGGGGCCGTTGTGCTCTACGTCGCTGCCCAAGCGGCACTGGCACTGCACCTGCTGCATGGATTCGAGAGCGCGTTCCAGTCGATGGGGGTACGCCATCCGCGGTACACACCGTGGATCAAATCGGCAGGCAAGGTCTTCAGTATCGGAGTCCCCGCTGGCTTTGCAGCACTCCCCATTTTCCTCTACCTCATCCAGCTTTAAGCCATGTTGAACGCACACATTCCGGAAGGGCCGCTGTCGGAGAAGTGGTCGAGCCACAAGAACCATGTTCGGCTGGTGAATCCGGCAAACAAGCGGGGCATCGACATTGTGGTGGTGGGAACTGGTCTCGCAGGCAGTTCGGCCGCGGCTTCTCTCGCGGAGATGGGGTACAATGTGAAGGCATTCTGCTTTCAGGATTCCCCCCGGCGGGCCCACTCGATTGCCGCACAAGGCGGAATCAACGCCGCGAAGAACTACCAGAACGACGGGGACTCTACGTTCCGGCTCTTTTACGACACCATCAAAGGAGGCGATTACCGGAGCCGGGAGGCGAATGTCTATCGCTTGGCGGAGGTGAGTGCCAGCATCATCGACCAATGCGTCGCCCAAGGGGTGCCCTTTGCTCGGGAATACGGGGGATTGCTGGACAACCGGTCCTTCGGTGGCGTACAGGTATCTCGCACGTTTTATGCGAAGGGCCAAACGGGTCAGCAGCTCCTGCTGGGTGCCTATTCGGCGCTGAGCCGCCAAATCGCTAAAGGCAAAGTGCGGCTCTACAACCGCCACGAAATGCTTGATGTGGTGGTGGTCGATGGCAAATGCAGGGGCATCATCGCCCGCAACCTGGTCACAGGGGCCCTCGAGCGCCACGGCGCGCATGCGGTGATTTTGGCCACCGGTGGCTACGGCAACGTGTTCTTCTTAAGCACGAATGCCATGGGTTCGAACGTGACTGCCGCGTGGAAAGCGCACCGTAAGGGGGCCTACTTCGCGAACCCGTGCTTCACCCAGATCCACCCCACGTGCATCCCGGTTTCAGGCGATCATCAATCGAAGCTGACGCTGATGTCCGAGTCGCTGCGCAACGACGGCCGTATTTGGGTGCCTGCGAAGCTCGAGGATGCGAAAGCCATTCGGGAAGGGCGCAAGCGTGGAGATGATATTCCGGAAGCGGACCGCGATTATTTCCTCGAACGTCGGTATCCGGCGTTCGGGAATTTGGTGCCGCGTGATGTGGCATCGCGCGCGGCAAAGGAACGCTGCGATGCGGGATATGGCGTCAATGAAACCGGCGAGGCCGTCTTCCTCGACTACGCGAGTGCCATCGAGCGCTATGGTCGAACGGAAGCACGGATCAAAGGAATGGCGTCGCCGACCGATGCCGAAATCCGCGAGCTCGGGCGGGCAGTGGTGAAGGCGAAATACGGCAACCTGTTCGACATGTACATGCAGATTGCCGCAGACAACCCGTACGAAACGCCCATGAAGATTTACCCAGCGGTGCACTACACCATGGGGGGACTGTGGGTGGACTACAATCTGATGACGACCATCCCGGGGTTGTATGCCGCAGGAGAGGCAAACTTTTCGGACCACGGGGCGAATCGGTTGGGAGCCTCTGCGCTCATGCAAGGCCTTGCGGACGGTTACTTTGTGTTGCCGTACACCGTCGGTGAGTATTTGGCGGACGACATCCGGACAGGACCCATCTCCACGCAAACCCCGGAATTCGATGCGGCGGAGATGGCGGCACGCGAGCGCATCCACCGCTTCCTGAACAGTCCTGGCAGAACGCCGGTCGACCAGTTCCACAAAAAACTGGGCAGGATCATGTGGAACGAATGCGGAATGGCCCGCAGTGCGTCCGGCCTGACCCAAGCGATGGCAAACATCCGGGCCTTGCGTGAGGAGTTCTATGCGGAAGTCCGTGTGCCCGGGAAGGAGGACCTATTCAACCATGAACTCGACAAGTC
>JBMTYE010000059.1:0-8218 GCA_049454255.1 Flavobacteriales bacterium | reverse complement strand
GGGTGGTGGTGGGGCCATGCGCTGGACTGGTGGGGAGCGAGGCAGGCGAAGCGGTTTTGGCAAACACCCGCCGTGGCAGACCTTTGGCGTAGCTACATCACCACAGTTACCAGCGCACCCCGCACATGACATCGACCCCAGGACGCGTGCTCGGCATGCAGCACATCGGCATCGCCATCACGGACATGGACCGGACGCTGCGCCTGTACCGGAAGCTGTTCGGGATGGATATTCCCTTCTTCGACAGCGTACAAGCGGCTCCGTTGATGGACAGCCACACGCGCGGCGCGACCATCACGAAGCGGGCCAGCATGGTCATGAACCTCCAAGGCGGCTGCGCGTTCGAGGTGCTGCGGCCGGCGAGTTTCGAGCCCGTACCTGCGCCGTGGACGGTGGGCATGGGCGACCTCGGCCTGCTCGCGGTGCATATGAAATGCCGAGACATCGGGCGGATGCATGCCCATGCCCGGGCCGTGGTGGGCGAGGCCTGCGATGCGGAAATCCTGCGCGCTCCCCACGGAGCAGCCACCTTCTCCCTGCGGGATCCCGACGGCACCTTGTTCCACATCTTCGAAGCAGACGACTGGTTCTCCGACACAGGCCATCCCTCGGGTGGCGCGATGGGATGCACCATCGGGGTGTCAGACATGGATGCCGCTTGCGCGTTGTATGCCAAACAGCTCGGGTTCAGCACGGTGGTGCACGATACCACGGGGGTTTTCCCGGACTGGACGCACCTGCCGCGGGGAACCGAGCGGTTCCGGAGGGTCTTGCTCTCGCAGCCGGCGCCTGGACGTGGAGGGTTCGGGCCGGTGACCGGCCGGACCTACATCGAACTGGTCCAAGCCCTCGACGCACCCGGACGGTTCATCTTCGAGGGCCGCATCTGGTGCGATACGGGCATCGCCCACCTCGGTTTCGATGTGCGGGGGATGCAGGACCTGGGCCAGCAGCTGGCGGCGGCGGGCTTCCCGTTCCGCTGCGACACGGCTGACGCCATCGGGATGGGGGAGACGAAAGTGCACTGTGTGTACATCGATGACCCGGACGAGTGCTGGCTCGAACTCATTGAGGTCCATAAGGTTCCCATCATCGAGAAGTGGGGAGTGTACCTGAATGTGCAGAAGCGAGGCGCGGACGAGCCGCTGCCCAAATGGATGCTGAAAGCGCTCAAATTCAGCAGGATAAAGGACTAACCCCGGTGGGAAATTAACATTCCCATCACATGGATTTCATCCGGAAATGGCGGTGCAACGACGAACTTCGCGGCATCCATGGCAACGCCGACCATCCTCCTCGTCGATGACGAGCCGGACATTTTGGAACTTTTAGCCTACAACCTGGCGAAGGAAGGATTCACCGTCCACACGGCGTCGAATGGCCGGGAAGGGCTCGCGCTGGCGAAAGAGCTGGTGCCGGACGTCATCCTGCTCGACGTCATGATGCCCGAAATGGACGGGGTGGAGGCCTGCACGGAAATCCGCAACGACCGCACCCTGGACCACAGCGTCGTAGCCTTCCTCACCGCACGCGGCGAAGACTACAGCCAAATCGCAGGCTTCGAAGCCGGTGCGGACGACTACATCATGAAGCCCATCAAACCGAAGGTCCTCGTCAGCCGGGTCAAGGCCCTGCTCCGCAGATTCGAGGTCAAGGGCGGGGCGCGGGCAGGGGACCCCACGGGCATCCGGATTGACAAAGACCGCTACCTCGTCCTCAAAGGTGACGAAGAACTGACCTTGCCGCGCAAGGAGTTCGAACTGCTGAGCCTTCTCATCTCCCAACAAGGACGCGTGTTCACGCGCGAGGCCATCCTCGCAGCGGTGTGGGGCAACGACGTCATCGTCGGCGACCGGACCATCGATGTTCACATCCGCAAACTCCGGGAAAAACTCGGGGACGACTGCATCCACACGGTCAAAGGCGTCGGCTACAAGTTTGAGGCCTGAGGCGACCGGCGCGCCGCATTTCGTTTCCATCTTTACCCCATGTTCCGGTCCCCTGCCGCCGCAGCTGCCTTTGCTGGCGTCATCACCGCGCTGGTGGTGTTCGGTACCTTGACGGCTGCGCGCCTCGCGGCAGGCGAAGCGTGGCCGGATGCGTGGTCACCAGCAGGGCGCGTCCTACTCGCACTGGGAGCTGGTGCGGCGGTCGGTTTGGCGACCGGCTATGCCTTTCACCGCTGGGTCCACCGGCCCATGCGCGACGTGTTCCGCGCCATCGGCCGCATGTCCGGTGCGGAGGACGAGGTTCAGGTGCTGCGGATGACGGAGGACTGGACGGACTACATCCGGAGGCAGGCGCGGATTTGGAATTCGATGCAATCGAATGAAATCAGCAACCTGCGGGAAAACGAGCACTTCCGCAAGGAGTTCATCGGCAACCTGGCGCATGAGCTGAAAACGCCGCTGCACAACATCCAGGGATTCATCCTGACGCTCATCGAAGGCGCCTACGAAGACCCGGAAATCAGCCACAAATTCCTGACGAAGGCGGCGAAAAACGTCGAGCGTATGACCGGCTTGATCGAGGACCTCGATGCCATTTCGCGGATCGAGTCGGGCATTTTAGGCCTTCGGATCCAGGAATTTGATGCCATTGAACTCGCGCGAGACACCATCGAAAGCTTAGAGCCGAAGGCCAAACGCGCGGAAATCACCCTCTCCCTCCACCCCGACACACCGCGAAGCCTGGTCGTCCTGGGCGACAGCACAACCATCGGGCAGGTGCTCACGAACCTCGTGGTGAATTCCATCACCTACGGCCGCCCCCACGGCTCGACCACCCTGCGCATCGTTGCGCGGGACGAGTACGCTGTCTTCGAGGTCTCCGACACGGGCATCGGCATCAGCGAGGAAGACCTGCCCCGCATCTTCGAACGCTTCTACCGGGTAGACAAGAGCCGCTCACGGCAAGCCGGCGGCAGCGGGCTCGGACTCGCCATCGTCAAGCACCTCATCGAAGCCCACGGACAGCACATCCACGTGAAGTCCACCGTCGGCGAGGGCACCGCGTTCACCTTCCGCCTGCGCCGTCCGGGCTGACCGGTGCGGGCTCAGCCGCGGTCGAGCATGCCCGTGCGGGCCGCATTGATGAACGGATTTGAGCGCCGCTCCTCGCCCACCGTCGTCGTCGGGCCGTGTCCGGGAAAAACCACCGTCGCGTCCGGCAGCACATACACCACCCGATGCACCGCCTCGGCAAGGGTCGGGCCGTCGCCCCCCGGCAAGTCCGTGCGGCCCACACTCCCCCGGAACACCACGTCACCGCCGACAAGCCACCCAGAAGAAGCGGAATAGAACACAACGTGTCCCGGAGCGTGTCCCGGGCAGTGGGCCACCTGCACCGGCTCGCCACAAAACGCCCACACCTCCCCATCCGTCAGGTCGAGCCGCGGCTCGGGCAGGGTATCAAACGACACGCCATACAGTGCAGCGGCGATGGGGGCCTGGGCGTAGGTCGGGGCATCGAGCGGGTGGAGACGCGGACGGATGCCGGTCGTGCGGAACAGATGTCCCGTTCCGGCGACGTGGTCGAGGTGGGCATGGGTCAGCAGCACCTCCTGGATGTCGGCGCTCCTTTCAGCGCACCACGCATCGAACTCCGCACATTCCTCCGAGGTCGCCATGCCGGGATCGACCACGGCTGCGGGCCGCCGCCCTGAGGCGTCCGGCGGGCCGAGGATGAGCAGTGTGTTTTCTTCAAACGGTCCGAAGGGACGGGAGGCAATTTCGAGTGGAGTCACGGGTGCACGTTCAGGCTACAAAGGTGGTAATTTCGGAACGTGCACGGGTGGCGGATTTGGGCATTGAACGCCGTGGTTGCGGCGAGCTTCCTCGCCAGGGTGGGGCCACAGGCCCATGCCCAGTTTTACGACGGGTCGAACACGCAGTACGGTAAGAATAGACTGCAGCACAAGGACTTCTTTTGGCAGTTCTACCCCGCCGGCGATGTGAACGTCTACCACTACCAGGGTGGTGCTGAACTGGCCCGTCGAGTAGTGCGCATTCTTCCTGCTATCCGGGCGGAGGTAGAACAGGCCTTCGACCGCACCATCGAGGGCCCGCTCGAAATACTCGTCTTCGCGAGCATCCTTGATTTCCGACAATCGAACATCGGGATGACGGCGCCCGACGGAGGGAATAGCAACATCGGAGGGACTGCACGGCTTGTGGGCAACACGCTTTTCCTCTATGCGGAAGGCACTTCCGAGCAGGTTGTCACAGCGCTCCGCAGCGGGTTAACTCGCGTGTTAGTGAACCAAACGCTTTACGGCGGGGATTTGCAAGATGCACTTCGAAACGCCTCACAGTCGGACTATCCGGCGTGGTTCATAGAGGGACTTTGCGCCTACGTCGGGAATCCGTGGTCTGCTGAAACCCGAATATATACCGTAGATATGGCTGCCAGTGGGCGGTTCGGCCGGCTCTCCACCTTAACTGGCATCGAAGCGATGTACGCCGGTCATGCGGTTTGGAAGTATATCGCTGACCTCTACGGGCAGGCCACGCTCACGAACGTGCTTTTCATGAGCCGCATTTCCCGGAGCGTCGACAGCGGCGTGCTTTACGCTCTGGGCATGTCCATGGAACAGCTCGTTTCCGAAGTAGAGACCTACCACCTCGAAGGGGCTTCGCTGGCGCAGCGGGTCCGCGTGCCTAAACGCCTCGGCGAGCTGCCCGCTCGTATTCCGCGCCGGCTCGAAGGAGTGCGCGCAAGTCTACAACCCAGTGGTAAGTATGTAGTGTATGCCACGGATGACCGTGGCCAAATTTCCGTCTGGCTCACCGACCTAGAAACCAGCACCACGCGGCGCATCGGGCGGCATGGCCACCGCCTCGACCGCATCCAAGATGGCGGATCTCCCCTGTTCGCATGGCATCCGAACGGCAAGCAGCTGCTGTACAGCGTAGAGCGAAGCGGTGAGCTCGCCTTGATTACCTACGACATCCCTTCGGGCGATCGGGCGGAACGTCCTATCCTGCGCATGGACCGCTTGCTTTCCATGGTGTACAGCCCAGACGGCAACACTATAGTTTTCAGCGGGTTGCGCAACGGGAAGTCAGACCTGTACAGGATGTCGTCCCTAGGAAACATCCACGTCGCTCTATGGGAAGACGATTGGGACGACCTCGATCCTCACTTCTCAGCAGATGGATCGACTCTCTACTTCGCCTCAAACCGTCCCGATACCGGCACAGGAGACGACGCTGCGCCCTTCCACGAACGTCCGAACCACGCCATTTTTTCGCTGGCATGGAACGGACGCCGGGATGACCTTACCCAGCACACTACCACCCCAGAATACGATGTCCGCTGGCCGCAGGATGCGGGTACAGGCCGGTTCATCGCATGTGCCTCTGCTGGTGATGGTTCACAGGAACTTTGGACGGGAGTGCGAGACAGCGCTATAGCCTTCATCGATACCACCATCCATTACCGTTTCTTCACCACTGTCGACCGGGTGCTTCAGCTTGAGCAAGCCATACGTGGGTTTGAATTTGCGCCGGAAACCGATCTCCTTGCCCTCACTGGACAGGCAGGGAGCAGGATGCACTGGTCCCGCCAGACACTGGAGGCCAGCTCTTCGAATGGCTCGATCGGAAGTCCATCTGCCGGTGGGGTCGAGTGGGATGAGCTCGGGTTAGCATGGGATTGGGTCCCTGGGCCCGGCCAAGTGGATATCCGGCGCTATGTCTTCGGCAAAGCTCCCGAACCGGCACCCGCCGCAGATGAACAACGGCAAGCCATCCAAGACTCGGTATTCACTCTGCCCACCCCACGTCCTTACCGACTGAATTATGCGCTCGAATCCCTGACCTCTCAGGTGGCGAACACCTTCGGCGGCGCCTTCTATCAGCCGTACAACGGAACGGTGCAGGTCCAGCCCGGGTTAGGAGCGTTGACCTCCATTTCCATGACGGACGTGTTCGAAGACAAGCGGTTCACCGCCGGCTTCCGGCTTGCTGGCTCGCTCGAAAACAGCCTTTTCGGACTGGCATTCAGCGATTATAGCCGCCGCTGGGACCGAACTGTGGCCCTGGAACGGCAGGGGATACAGGCGATTTCGACCGACGGTTTTTCGCTCGAGGAAACGCACATCCACACGCTGCGTTACCGGTTGACTTACCCCTTCGACGAAGTTCGAAGCGTTCGAATCGAGGGATTTTCCCGTCTCGATCGGACAACGCCGCTGGCTACAGACGCGTGGAATTTGGCACAGCCGAACTCCTTTGCAGCATCCACAGGGGTTACCGTCGCCTACGTACTCGACACCTCTCGGGACATTGCCCTCAACCTGTGGGAAGGGGCGAAAGTGCGCTCGTGGGCCGAGTACTTCATTGACCCGTCCGAACCGAAAGGCGCGGGATTCGGAACCGCCGGCATCGACGCGCGGTGGTCCCGGCGGTTGTTCAGTACAGCGACATGTGCCGTTCGGTTCGCAGCAAATGCGAGCTGGGGCGGTCAGCGCCTGCTGCATGTGCTCGGTGGGGTAGACAACGTGCTATCGCTGACCGCGAATGCAGGAACACCCATCGATCCCGGAGTGGCATACGCCTACCAAACCCGGTTCACCCCCATGCGCGGGTTTCGCACAAACGCCCGCAACGGTGCCCACGCGGCTGTCGTGAACGCGGAGGTGCGGGTCCCGGTCCTCTCGAGTTGGGTGAAGCGCCCACTCACGTCCGACTTCGCCCGCCACTTGCAGGCCGTCGGGTTTTTCGACGCCGGATCCGCCTGGAACGGTCTGCACCCCTACGCGGACGAGAACGAGTTCAACCGCGTCACGGTCACACGCGACCCCATCACCGTTACGATTGACAACAACCGCGAACCCATCCTCGCTGGCACCGGGTTCGGACTGCGTTCGAAGGTGCTGGGCTACTGGATGCGAGCGGATTGGAGTTGGGGAATCGACGACGGTAGGTGGCAAGACCGCGTGTTTTCACTGAGTTTTCATCTCGATTTCTAATGGACATTTCCACTGCGCTCGTCTTGCTCGCCATCGGGGCGGTTGCCGGTTTTGCCAGCGGCCTCGTGGGCATAGGGGGCGGACTCATCATCGTCCCCGCGCTCGTTTTCTTCCTGGGCATGCCCCAACAAACCGCACAAGGCACTTCCCTCGCCCTCATGCTACCCCCGGTGGGCGCCGCGGCCGTCCTCGCCTACCACCGGGCGGGCCACGTGAACTTCACCTACGCCGCGCTCATCATGGTCACCTTCATCGCCGGGGCGTGGGCAGGCGGCAAGTCCGCCGTGCGGCTGCAACCGGCGACCGTGCGGCTGGTGTTCTCCGCCTTCCTCCTCTATGTGGCGGTAGCGATGGCCTGGCGGTCCATCGGGGAGATTTGGGGGGGAAAGGGCGGCTAAAGTCCGCCCTCAGTTCGCGTACACGCTCATGAACTTCAGCCGGGCCAGACGAATCTCCTCCTCCGAATACACGTCGCCAAACTCGGCCACCGCGCCCTCAATCCCGTCTTCGTCCGAGCCCCGGAAGTGCTCGAACAGCTCCTCGATGTTCTCCTCGTCCATCACGTCGTCGACGGCATAGTCGAGGTTCAGCCGGGTACCGGAGGCCGAAATGGACTCCATCTCGTGGAGCAAATCAATCATTGAAAGGTGCAACTCTCCGGCAATGTCGGCCAGCGGGATCTTGCGGTCGATGCGCTGGATGATGCTGACCTTGTGGGTCGAGCGGTGGGCTGAGGATCGGATGAGCAAGTCATCTGGGCGCTCGATTCCCTCTTCATCGACGTAGTTGCGGATGAGTTCCAGGAATGGGGCGCCGAATTTTTTGGCTTTGCCGGTACCTACCCCCGTGATGCTCAGCAATTCGTCCTCGCAAATGGGGTAGTGCGTCGCCATCTCATCGAGGGAAACGTCCTGGAAAATCACATACGGGGGCAGCCCCTCCTCGTCCGCCACCTCTTTGCGCAGGTCCTTCAACAGCGCCCGCAACCGCGGATCCGCTGCTCCTCCCTCGCTTGTGCGGGCGGCCGTCATCGCATCCCGGGCATCCGCATCGCTGAAATCACGCTCTTCCACTAAGGCCAGCGGGCGCGGTGATCGGATGAAGTCCATCCCCGCCTCCGTCAGCTTGAGCACCCCGAAGGTTTCGACCTCTTTGCGCAACAGACCCAGCACTACGAGCTGCCGGATAACCGCGTTCCAGTGCCGAGGAAGGCGATCTGCACCACGCTTCCAGAAAGCGCTCTGC
>JBMTYE010000058.1:0-8384 GCA_049454255.1 Flavobacteriales bacterium | reverse complement strand
CACAGCCTGCTCGGATTCGTGCTCTCGCTCTTCCTGGTTTTCCGGACGAACACCGCCTACGACCGGTGGTGGGAGGGCCGCAAAAAGTGGGGCGACCTGGTGAACACCTCGCGCACCTGTGCCCTGCGGGTGCACGCCTACGTCGCGGACGAGGCGGAGCGCGCAGCCTTTCGGTCGGCCATTCCCGCGTTTGCCGAGGTGCTGCGGGACCGGTTGCGGGGAGGCGAGGAGCATCCGGCGTGGACGATGCGGGATCTGGGGGAGCGGTTGGCGCGTTTGGCCCAAACAGGCGCCCTCCACCCCGAGCAGCTCCGCCTCCTCGAGGAATGCCTCCGCTCCTTCATCGACGTCCAGGGCTCCTGTGAGCGCATCCTGCGCACCCCTATCCCCTACAGCTACAGCATGTTCATGAAGAAATTCATCTTCATGTACGTCGTCACCTTGCCCCTGGGCTTCGTCGGCACCTTCGCCTGGTGGACGGTGCCTGTGGTCATGGCCGTCTTCTATGTGCTCGTCAGTGTCGAGCTCATCGCCGAGGAAATCGAGAACCCCTTCGGCACGGACGACAACGACCTGCCGCTCGACGACCTCTGCGCCACCATCCGACGTGACGCCGAAGCCCTCATCGGCCCGAACCAAGCATTGAAAGCCGAGGAAAAGGGATTCTCTGAAGGAAAAGCAGCCTCGCCGGGAATCGAACCCAGATCAAGCGTTTAGGAAACGCCTATTCTATCCGTTGAACTACGAGGCCGTGCCGGGACCCCGCAGGCCCGACGTGTGCGCCCAGCAGGGCTTGAACCTGCGACCGATGGATTATGAGTCCACTGCTCTAACCGACTGAGCTATGGGCGCGGGGAGCGCGAAGGTAAGGAGACCTTGCCTTTTCTGCCCGTCGGACGTCCCTTCCCGCCGCCGGCATCCGCAGAACGCCCCGGCACCCCGTCCGGGAGGTCGAACTCCAGTTGGCGGCGGGCCAAATCCGCCGCAACCACCCGCACCACCAGCCGATCTCCCATGCCCACCACCGCACCGGACTGCAAGCCCGTGAACGCGAGCAGCTCGTCGTTGAAGACCCAGTGGTCCATCGGGAGGGCGTCCTTCGGCACGAAGCCTTCGCACTTGTTCTCCTCGACTTCGATGAACAGGCCCTTCGGAACGGCGCCGCTGACCACGCCGTGGAAGGTTTCGCCGAGCCGCGTGCTGAGGTACTCGACCTGCTTGTAGCGGATGCTCGCCCGCTCGGCCTCCGACGCGCGCTTCTCCATGATGCTCGAATGGGCGGCGTTGCGCTCGAGCGGCCCCGGTTCGGCGGACGGACGGCCGTCGAGCAGGTCCTGGAGCAGCCGGTGCACCATCACGTCGGGATAGCGCCGGATGGGGCTGGTGAAGTGGGTGTAGAACGGAAAGGCGAGCCCGTAGTGCCCGATGTTTCGGGTGCTGTATTCTGCCTTCGCCATGGACCGGATGGCCATGGTTTTGATGACGCTCTCGGAGGCGCTCCCGGCGGCGGCTTGGAGCAAGTTGCGCAGCGCCTGTTCCGCGTTTGCGGCCGTCGGCTTCTCCATCTCGAGCCCGAACCGGGCGACGAACACACGCAGGGCTTGCAGCTTTTCGGCGTCCGGCCGGTCGTGGATGCGGTACACCGCGGTCCGGGTGGCAGCGCCGGGGACATGCACGCGGTCGGCAGCGGGCCGCGCAAGGGCGAGGGCAACGCGCACGTTCGCCAGGAGCATGAAGTCCTCGATGAGCTTGTTTGCCTCGCGCATCTGCTTGATGGTCACCCGCAACGGCTTCCCCGCTTCATCGAGTTCGAACTTGACCTCTTCGGTGTTGAAATCGATGCCGCCCGCCGCGAACCTCCGGTCGCGCAGGCGGCTCGCCAAACCATGCAACACGCGAATCTCCTCGGCGAAATCGCCTTCGCCGGTCTCGATGCGCGTTTGGGCTTCGTCGTAGGTGAACCGGCGGTCGCTGTGGATGACAGTGCGGCCGAACCATTCCTGCCGCACCTGCGCCTCCGCATCGAGCTCGAACACCGCACTGAAGGCGAGCCGATCTTCGTTCGGGCGCAGCGAGCACAGGTCGTTCGAGAGCACCTCGGGCAGCATGGGCACCGTCCGGTCCACGAGGTAGACGGAGGTGGCCCGGATGCGCGCTTCCTCGTCGACGATCCCGCCCGGAACGACGTAGTGCGTGACGTCGGCGATGTGCACCCCGACCTCCCAGCCGCCTCCCGGAAGCGGCCGGAGCGACAAGGCATCGTCGAAGTCCTTCGCGTCCGTGGGGTCGATGGTCAGGGTGGTGACTTCCCGGAAGTCCTTGCGGCGGGCGATTTCGGCCGGGTCGATGTCTCGGGGGATGGCCTCGGCCGCCGCGGTGACGGCTGCAGGCATGGTGTACGGCAGGCCGTATTCGGCGAGGATGGCGTGCATCTCGACCTCGTGTTCGCCGGCGGTGCCGAGGATTTCACGGACGCGGCCGACGGGGGCGTCGTCGGGGTCGGTGGGGTCGGCCCATTCGACGAGGTCGATGATCACCTTTTGGCCGCCGCGGGCGCCTTCGAGGTGGCGCGCAGGGACGAAGAAGTCGGTATGGATGCGGGTATCCGAGGGATGCGCGAAGGCATAGTCGCGGACGGCTTCGAGCGTGCACACGTAGCCGTCGCGCAGGCGCTCGACCACGCGAGCGACCTCCGGCACGTGCCGTCCCTTGCGCCGGGTCCACCGCACTTCCACCCGGTCGCCCCAAAACGCCTCCCCCGTCATTCCCTTCGGAATCCGGATCTCGCTGCCGTCCGGCATGGCCACAAAGCCCTGGCCGTGGCGCGTGATTTGGATGGGACCGATGGGCGCCTCGCTCGACGTAGCCACTGCTTCCTCGCGCGGCATGCGCTTCAGCAGGAACCTTCCCCGGTCTCCCGGCTTCAGGTCCCCGCGGGACACGAGCCGCTCCAGCACCGCTTCCACTTCCCGCCGGTCCGGTCCTTTTTGCACCCCGAGGGCCGCCGCGACCTGCCGGAGGTTCAGCGGCCGGTTCGGCGCACGGCGGAACACCGCCAGCACTGCCTGCTCATTCATCCGTTCCCATCATCGGTACAAAGATGCCGAACTTCGGGCCATGAATGCCCGCCCGGAGACTGTTCGCTTTGTGGCCGACCCCGGTTCCGGGTACGCCTTGCTCGACTCCGGTGACGGGGCGCGGCTCGAACGGTGGGGCACGGTCGTGCTCGACCGGCCGGATCCGCAGGCTCCGTGGCCGCGGGCGGGGGCGGCGGCGGTTTGGGCTGGCGCCCAGGGCCGGTTTACGGCGACCGCACTGACGCGCGGGGACTGGCAGTTTCACCGGCCGCTCCCCCGGCCCTGGGTTCTGCCGTACCGCGCCGGCACGACCGATCTCGAGTTCCTCCTCGAGCCCACGGGCTTCAAGCACGTCGGGGTCTTTCCCGAGCAGGCGGCGAATTGGGCGTACCTGCGGGAGCGGCTCGGGGCGGGGGCGGCGGTGCTGAACTTGTTCGGGTATACCGGCGCGGCGTCGGTGGCCGCGCGCGCCGCCGGCGCGGACGTGACCCACGTCGACGCGGTGCGCCAAGTGGTCGACTGGGCCCGCCGCAACCTCGACCACAACGGCCTCGCCGGCGTGCGCTGGGTCGTCGAAGACGCCCTGCACTTCGCCCGCGGCGAAGTGCGGCGCGGCCGCCGGTACGACGCCATCCTCCTCGACCCGCCCACGTGGGGGGTGGGACCGAAGGGGACGAAATGGAAACTGGAGGACCACCTGAGCTTGTTGTTGCGGGAAGTCGTGGCGCTGCTCGCCCCCGGCGGCCACCTCATCCTGAACACCTACAGCGGGTTGAGTCCCCTCGCTGTGGCGGCCTGGCTGCAGCGCATCGCCCCGGAGGTGGCGTGGCAGGAGCTTGCTGCCGGTGAACTGTGTCTGCAAGGGGAAGACGGGCACCTGCTGCCGACCGGAACGCTTGTGCGCGGCCGCCGCGCCGGCTGAGGAGCGCACTTTGTGCGACCTTTGCGGTCCCGAAGGAACTCCAGATGTCCGATTCTCCTATGCTCGGTCTTCGCTTGCCTACCGATCCGCGGTGGGTGCGTTTGGCCTCCACAAACCTCCATGCCCTCCTCTCGGACCATGCCTGGTGCGAGCAAAAAGCGGCCCTGCACGCCCTCTCGACCATCACCCGGTTCCCACAGCTGACCGAGCTCGTGGCCGAACTCACGCGAATCGCCGCGGAAGAACTCGAGCACTTCGGCCTCGTACAGCAGCGCCTCACCGAGCGAGGCTGGGAGTTGCTGCCCGAGGAAAAGGACGACTACGTGGGGGATTTGGCCCGGTTCATCCGGCGCGGCGGCAACCTGCACCAACAGCTCGTCGACCGCCTCCTCTTCGCCGCCATGATCGAAGCCCGGTCCTGCGAGCGGTTCCGCATGCTCTCCGAAACCATCGACGATGCGGAGCTGCGCACCTTCTACCGCGACCTGATGATCAGCGAAGCCCACCACTACACCACCTTCCTCGGCTTCGCGCGCCGCTATGCAGGCCCGAACGAAGACGTCGAGGCCCGTTGGCAGGCCTTCCTCGACCACGAGGCCGAGCTGATGCAGGTCTACGGCAAGCGCGAGACCATGCACGGCTGACTCCGCGAACTGCCGAGCCGCGTCTTATCGGGGCTTTCCGTCACCTCGCCTGCATCGCCGCCTCGATGGCCTCGGCATCCACCGGGATGTCCGCCATGAGGTCGACCCAGCCGTCCTCGGTAATCAGGATGTTGTTTTCCAGGCGGATGCCCAGTCCTTCTTCCCGGATGTAGATGCCCGGTTCGACGGTGAAGACCATCCCGGCCTGCACGGGCAGGTGCCAGTGGCCCACATCGTGCACATCGAGCCCGAGGAAATGCGAGGTCCCGTGCATGAAGTACTTTTTGTAGGCGGGCCAAGCGGGGTTCGCAGCCGCGACCTCTTCCTTCGAAATCAACCCCAAATCCAACAGCTCCTTCGTCATCAATTCGCCGACCTGCTGGTGGTAGTCCGCGAGCATGACGCCGGGGCGCAGCAGGGGCATGGCACCGCGCATGACGCGCAGCACCGCGTCGTAGACTTGGCGCTGTCGCGAGGTGAACCGGCCGCTGACGGGCACGCACCGGGTCATGTCGCTCGCATAGCCGCCGTACTCGGCGCCGACATCGATGAGGACCACGTCACCGTCCCGGCATTCCAGGGCATTCTCGATGTAGTGGAGGACGCAGGCGTTCGGGCCGCTGCCGACGATGGGCGTGTAGGCAAAGCCGCGGGAGCCGCGCCGCACGAACTCGTGGAGGAACTCGGCTTCGATCTCGTATTCGAGGACGCCCGGCCGGATGAACTGCAGGACACGCTCGAAGCCGGCGCGGGTGATGTCGGCCGCGCGCCGCATTTGGTCCACCTCTTCCACCGATTTGAGCGCACGCAAGCCGTACAGGATGGGCGCCGAACGCTCGATGCGGTGGTTCGGGTACTTCGCGCGCAACGCCGCGTTCTCACGGGCTGTGCGGGTCTCGACGACGACGCGGGCCCGGGCGTGGGGATTGTCGTTCAGGTAGAGGACGTCGGCTTCCGCAAGGAGCCGCTGCAGTGTGCGCTCGAAGGCGGTTGTCCACTGGATTTGGCCGATGCCGGTGCGGGCACGGGCTTCTTCCCGCGTCCATTCGGCCCCCTCCCACACGGCTAATTCTTCGCTCGTCTCCAGCGTGAACAGGATCTCGCGGTCCGCGGGATTTGCGGCATCCGGAAAGAGCAGCAGCACAGTTTCCTCCTGGTCGCTCCCGGTCAGCCAAAACAGATCCGGCGCCTGCCGGAACGGCATCGTGCCATCCGCACCGGTCGGGTAGATGTCGTTCGCGAAGAAAACCGCAAGGGACCGCGGCACCATGGCTTCAGCGAAGGCACGGCGGTTGCGCAGGTAGAGGTCGGCAGGCAGGTGCTGGTAACGCATGCCCCGAAGATAGGGGCTATCTTCACGGCATGTCTGAGCCCATCTCCACCTCTGCCGCTCCGCTGCCCGTCGGGGCCTATCCGCATGCCCGCCGCGTCGGCGATTTGCTCTTCCTGAGCGGGGTAGGGCCGCGCACTGCCGGCAGTGGTGGCGGGGATTCCGCCGTTCCGGGCCTCGTCCGGGACGCAAACGGCAACTTCACTGCGTTCGACTTCGAAGCCCAAGTGCACAGCGTCTTCGCAAACGTCCGCGCCGTGCTCGAAGCCAGCGGATTCGCCTGGGAAGACCTCGTCGATGTGACGGTGTTTCTGACGGACATGCAGCGCGACTTCGCCACGTTCAACCGGGTGTACGCTACCTACTTCACGACCGCTCAGCCTTGCCGCACCACGGTAGCCATCGATGCGCTGCCCACGCCCATCGCCATCGAGCTGAAGTGCATCGCTGCGAAGGCCAGCGGTCCGGCACGATGATTGCGCAGCGTTCCACATGGTACGCGCACTCTCCCTCCTGACGGTACTCGCCGTTCTTCCCGCGCCGCCGCAACCGGCCGCGCCGCCGAAGATTCCGCCCACGGTGCTGAAAAAGGACCTCGCGCCGGGGGTTTGGCCCGCCGCACCCGCGGGCGGGCTGACCGCCTTCCGCCCCGGCGAAAAGCTCACCTACCGGCTCCACTACGGCATCATCGACGCCGCTTACGGAGAACTCACGGTGCGCGACGCCGGCCCGGTCAACGGCCGCCCCACGTGGGAAATGGTCGCCCGCGGCTGGACGCACAGGAGCTTCAACTGGTTCTTCCGCGTCGAGGACACCTACCGCTCCCGGTTCGACGTCGCGACCCTGCACCCCGTCCAGTTCGTCCGAGATGTGCACGAAGGCGGCTACGAAATCCACCAGGACTACCGCTTCGACTGGCCGCGGCGCTTTGTGGAAACCGAAGAGCACCGGAAACGGCCGCCCGTGGGCGAAGGGTTCCAAGTCACGGAAGGCACCTTCGACATGGTCAGTGCGTTTGCGGCCGCGCGGAATTGGGACCTATCGCGCGTCCGGAAAGGCGACATCCTGACCGTTTCGACGCTGATCGATGGCGAGCTGTACCCGTTGCGCATGCGGTTCGGCGGGCGGGCGACCGTGGAAGTGGACGAAGGGCGCTGGGACTGTTTGGTCTTTCACCCTGTGATTCAGACCGGTAGGGTCTGGTCCGACGAGGACGACCTGACGGTGTACGTGAGCAACGACCGCAATCGGATTCCCGTCCTGGCGAAGAGCGATATCCTCGTGGGCAGCGTGCGCATGGAGCTCACTTCGGCCTCGGGCTTGCGAAATCCTGCTGCGAGGCGGTGATTCCCCGGGCAGGTTTTCCGAACTTGCCCGGCCATGCCGCAGGAATTTTCCGATGACATCCTGCAGAAGCTCGCGCTTCTGCAGGCCAAATTCGCCGCCTCCGGCCAGGACCTCGGCGCCTACCTCGAAGGTCTGCTCCACGCCGATTACCTGACCTACTGGGACTACATCCAGCTCGACACCCTGCTCAGTCTGCAGCGTCCGCTGACCCGGTTTCCCGACGAGGAGATTTTTATCCTCTACCACCAGGTCACAGAGCTGTATTTCAAGCTCGTAATCAACGAGTTGAACCAGCTCGACGGCACCCCATCGGCCGCCGAACTGCTCAAGCGAGTCGGCCGCATTAACCGCTATTTCAGCGCCCTGACGGACAGCTTCGGCGTGATGGTCGACGGCATGGATCCCGACCAGTTCCTCAAGTTCCGCATGGCCCTGCTTCCCGCTTCCGGATTCCAAAGTGCGCAGTACCGGAAGATTGAAATCCGCTGCACGTCGTTTGACCGGTTGCTGCATGCGGAGGTGCGCGAAGCCCACCGGGTTCACCGAGCCGACGAGCTTTCAGATTTGTTCGAAAAAATCTACTGGAAGTCCGGGGCTGTAGAGCTTTCCACCGGTGAAAAGACCCTGACGCTGCGGCAGTTCGAGGCCAAATACGGCGAGGAACTGCTCGCCTGGGCACAGCACTGCTACGGCAACAACATCGCTGCAGCATGGCACGCCTTGCCAGAAGCAGAGCGGTCCGAGCCGCTGCGCGAAGCCCTTCGGACCCTGGATGCCCACGTGAACATCAATTGGCCTCTGGCCCACTACAAATCTGCCGTCCGCTACCTCCAAAAGGACCCGGCGGACATCGCCGCCACCGGCGGAACGAACTGGCAGAAGTACCTACCTCCACGCTTCCAGCGGAGGATGTTTTTCCCGGAACTTTGGGCCCAGAATGAACTGGACGAGTGGGGCAAGTCGTGGGTGAAACGCGAAGTTTTCGGTGTAGAATGAAAGGGAGTCTCTGGGTTCTTGTGCTCGCCCTTGCGGTCGGATTCACCTCCTGCCGCACGGAGGAAGCG
>JBMTYE010000057.1:0-8388 GCA_049454255.1 Flavobacteriales bacterium | reverse complement strand
GGGAGGGCAAGGAGGATGTCGTCCGGGACGGCGATATCATGCATTTCCGGTTCAATGTGTAAATCGCTGCGGACCTTGGGTGCTGTGGTGTGCTGGGCCGTCGGGCTGTGCGCTGTGGCCCAACCGGCTGCGGTCGAGCGCGCCCTTGATGCGCAGTCGGCCGCTTGGAACCGAGGGGATGCCGCGGCCTTCATGGCGGAGGGATACTGGGAAAGCCCGAACCTCGTCTTCGTGGGATCCCAAGGCGTCACGGAGGGCTACGAACCGACTCTCCAGCGTTACCTCACGTCGTATCCAAACGCCCAAGCCATGGGGCACCTCACGTTCGGGACGCTACGCTGGGAGCGCTTGGGCCTCCGCCACGGACTCCTGGTCGGCACCTGGAAACTCGACCGAACCGGTGCTCACGCCACGGTATCCGGCCACTTCAGTCTGGTCTGGCGCCGGACGTGGAAGGGGTGGAGAATCATCGCCGATCACAGCAGCTGATGCTCTGGACCTGGGGAATCGTCGGCACCACGGTGGCGGCTTCGGTGATGGCCTTCCGCAGGCCCGTGCTGTTCGACCGCGGCATGCTCATTCCATCTCGGATGCGGGGAGGAGCAGAGTGGTGGCGGTTTGTGACCCACGGCTGGTTGCATGCGGACTACAGCCACCTCCTCGTCAACCTCTTCATGCTGGCGCAGTTTGGGCCGATTGTCGAGTCGAACCTGCCGGGGTTTCCCGTGCTGTACCTCGGGGGCGTCGTCGTCGGCGCGTTGCCCGCCTTCATCAAGCACCGCAACAACCCGCTGTATTCCTCGCTGGGGGCGAGCGGAGCGGTGTCGGCTGTGGTGCTGGCCTTCGCCGTGCTACGCCCTGACGCGCAGCTGCTCGTGCTGCTGATTGTCCCGCTGCCCGCCTGGGCCGTCGGCGTCCTGTTCCTAGCCTACGAAACGTGGGCAAGCCGGAAAACCGAGTCGCGGGTCGCGCACGACGCGCACCTGTGGGGTGCCGTGTTCGGTTTGGCCTACGCCTGGAGCGCCCTCAAGGTGCAGTCTGGGCTGTAGCCGCGGGCACGATGCGAAACAGATCCTCGTTCGGTCGGGCCATGTAGTACACCTCGCGCGCTACGCGCTCCAAATGCGCAGGATGGTCCTGGATGTTCTTGAGGTCTGCCCGCACCACCCCGATTTCCGTGCGGTAATGCCCCACCTGTTCTTCGAGTTCTGCGAGTTCCCGTTGGGTCCGCAGGATGTAGAACAGGTCGATTTCAGAGATAAAGGCAATCCACACGAAACCAACGACAGCCGTCAAGGCATACCGGTTCCAAATCCACCGACGACCGATCCGCACAAACAGCTCAGGCATGCCCGCTGGACTTGGATGAGGAGCGTCCACGACCTGCGGGCCGGTTGACGACCGTGGGTTTGATGTCCGGCTCGACCACCGCCGTGCGAGGTTTGCCCGCAAACCCGCCTTCTTCCCGAGCGAAGAACAGCGTATCCGCGCCTTCCACGTGGTCAGCACGCAACAGGTCGCCTTCTTTCACTTTGCCGGCGATGATTTCCTCTGCGATGGGGTCCTCGAGGTACTTCTGAATCGCACGCTTGAGGGGGCGTGCGCCAAATTTCTCGTCAAACCCGTTGTTCACAAGGAACTCCTTCGCAGCCTCGGTGACATCCATCCCGTAGCCCAAATCCTCAATCCGCGCTACGAGCTTGTAGAGCTCTAGATCGATGATTTTGTGGATGTGTTCGCGCTTCAGCGACTGGAAGATAACCACATCGTCGATGCGGTTCAGGAATTCCGGTGCGAAGGCGCGCTTGAGGGCGGTTTGGATGACGTTGTTCCGGTCGGCCTCTTCGTTTGCCGCCCGAGCGGTGGTGCCGAATCCGACCCCAGTCCCGAACTCGGAGAGCTGCCGCGCACCGATGTTCGACGTCATGATGATGACCGTGTTCCGGAAGTCGATGCGCCGTCCGAGGCTGTCGGTCATGTGACCGTCGTCCAGGGCCTGCAACAGGAGGTTGAAGACATCCGGATGGGCCTTTTCGATTTCGTCGAGGAGGATGATGGAGTAGGGGCGACGCCGCACCTTTTCGGTCAGCTGTCCGCCTTCTTCGTAGCCCACGTAGCCCGGAGGCGCTCCGATGAGACGGGAAACCGCGAACTTCTCCATGTACTCCGACATGTCGATGCGGATGAGCGCGTCTTCCGAATCGAACATGAAGCGCGCGAGGATTTTGGCCAACTGGGTCTTGCCGACCCCGGTCGGACCGAGGAAGATGAATGAGCCGATGGGCTTGTTCGGATCCTTCAAGCCTGCGCGGTTCCGCTTGATGGCTCGGGCGACCCGCACGATGGCGTCCTCCTGACCGATGACCTTGCCCTGGAGGTCTTGCTCCATGCGGGCGAGTTTGCCGGATTCCTTTTCCGCGATGCGCTGCACCGGAATGCCCGTCATCATGGCGACGACATCGCCGACGTGTTCTTCGGTGACCGTCACGCGGTGGTTGCGGCTGTCTTCCTCCCATTTGGCTTTCGCCGCCTCCAACTGCTCGTTCAGCGTCCGCTCCCGATCGCGCAATTTCGCCGCCTCTTCATAGCGCTGGCTGCGGACCACCTTGACCTTTTCGTCCTTGATGGACTCGATGTCGGCTTCGATTTTCAGGATCTCTTCCGGCACCGAAATGTTGTTCAGGTGCACGCGGCTGCCGACCTCGTCGAGCGCATCGATGGCCTTGTCCGGCAGGTGGCGGTCGGTGATGTACCGCGCGGTCAGCTTGACGCAGGCATCGAGGGCCTCAGGCGTGTAGGTGACGCTGTGGTGCTCCTCGTACTTGTCCTTGATGTTGTTGAGGATTTGCATGGTCTCCTCCACGGTGGTGGGTTCGACCAAAACTTTCTGGAAGCGGCGCTCCAGGGCCCCATCCTTTTCGATGTGCTGGCGGTACTCGTCCAGCGTGGTGGCTCCGATGCACTGGATTTCGCCGCGGGCGAGTGCGGGCTTGAACATGTTCGACGCGTCGAGCGAGCCGCTGGCCCCGCCTGCACCCACGATGGTGTGGATTTCGTCGATGAACAAGATCACATCTGGCGACTTCTCGAGTTCATTCATCACCGCCTTCATGCGCTCTTCAAACTGGCCGCGGTACTTCGTGCCGGCGACGAGGGAAGCCACATCCAGCGTGACGATGCGCTTGTTGAAAAGGACGCGGCTGACTTTTTTCTCGACGATGCGTAAGGCGAGGCCTTCTGCAATCGCGCTCTTTCCCACCCCCGGCTCCCCGATGAGGATGGGGTTGTTCTTCTTGCGGCGGGACAAAATCTGAGACACCCGCTCGATTTCCTTTTGGCGTCCGACGATGGCATCGAGCCGACCGTCTTCTGCGAGCTTCGTCAGGTCGCGTCCGAAGTTATCGAGTACGGGAGTCTTGCTCTTCGGGTCCACTTTCCGGGAGCTCGACGAACCGCCGATGGACCCCATGGAGTCTCCGTCGTCGTCTGCGCTGCTGGGGCCCTCTGCACGGGGCGAATTGGTTGTGTCGCGGTGGCCTTCCTCGGCAAGGATGCTCTCCAGTTCGTCTTTCGCCACTTCGTAATCGATGTTGAATCCGTTGAGGGATTTGGTTGCTACGTTGTCTTCGTCTTTCAGGATGCTGAGCAGGAGGTGCTCCGTGCCGATGACAGCGGACTTGAAGATTTTGGCCTCCAGGTAGGTGATCTTCAAGATCTTTTCGGCCTGCTTCACGAGCGGAATGTTCCCCGCGCCGACCGCCTTACCGGTGGCTGGGCGGATGCTGCCTTCCACGACTTTGCGCAGCTTCTGCAGGTCGACATTCAGACCCTCGAGGATGCGCACAGCCATGCCTTCCCCTTCGCGGATGATGCCGAGCAGCAGGTGCTCCACACCGATATAATTGTGCCCTAACCGAAGGGCTTCTTCCCGGCTGTACGTGATCACGTCCTTGACGCGGGCAGAGAATTTTGCATCCATGGCTTGAAAAGTTCCCCCAAGTTACGGACGGGCTTCTGCAAAGTTTCGGCCAAGCGCCACGTTTATCCACAGGCCGTGGTGACGATTTGTTGAGAATTGGGGGAACAAAGTGCCGCAGGGGTGGGCTTCAGGTGGTATTTTCGGGGGTCTTATATGGCCGGGCATACCCGGCCCCAAACCTGACAAGATGGCAGAAGGAGAGAAGATCGTCCCCATTAATATCGCGGACGAAATGAAGTCAGCCTACATCGATTACTCGATGTCGGTTATCGTCTCACGTGCCCTCCCGGACGTGCGCGACGGCCTCAAGCCGGTTCACCGCCGCGTCCTATACGGCATGCTGGACCTCGGCGTGCTGTCGAACCGTCCCTACAAAAAGTCGGCGAGAATTGTGGGGGAGGTGCTCGGTAAGTACCACCCACACGGGGACAGCTCGGTTTACGACACCATGGTTCGGATGGCCCAGGAATGGTCGCTCCGCTACCCGCTCGTCGACGGTCAGGGCAACTTCGGCTCGGTCGACGGCGACAACCCGGCCGCCATGCGGTATACGGAAGCGCGATTGCGAAAGGCGGCGGAGGAGTTGCTCGCTGATTTGGAGAAGGAAACGGTCGACTTCCGACCCAACTTCGACGAAAGCCTGCAAGAACCCTCGGTCCTGCCTTCCAAACTCCCGAACCTCCTCATCAACGGTGCGAGCGGTATTGCGGTGGGTATGGCCACGAACATGCCACCACACAACCTCACGGAGGTGGTGAATGGCACGGTCGCGTACATCAAGAACCCGGACATTACGGTGGAGGAGCTGATGGAACATGTCCTGGCTCCGGACTTCCCCACCGGCGGTATCATCCACGGGGTGGAAGGGGTCCGCGAGGCGTTCATGACCGGACGTGGGCGTGTCGTGGTGCGGGGCCGGGCGCGCATCGAAGAACTCAGCTCGGGCCGGGAACAAATCATCGTCGAGGAAATTCCCTACCAGGTGAACAAGGCGGAGATGATCCGCAAGACGGCCGAGCTCGTCAACGACAAGAAAATCGAAGGCATTTCGGAGATCCGGGACGAATCGGACCGAAAGGGCATGCGCATTGTGTACGAGATCAAGCGGGACGCGATGGCAAGCGTCGTTCTGAACAAGCTCTACAAATACACGGCACTGCAGTCGGCGTTCTCGGTAAACAACATCGCCCTGGTGGCCGGCCGGCCCCTGCTGTTGAACCTCAAGCAGCTCATACGCTACTTCGTCGAGCACCGCCTCGAAGTGGTCACCCGCAGAACGCAGTTCGATCTGCGGAAAGCCGAAGAACGCGCCCACATCCTCGAAGGCCTCATCATCGCCCTCGACCACCTCGATGAGGTCATCGCGCTCATCCGGGCCAGCGCCACCCCAGATGTGGCACGGGACGGGTTGATGGAGAAGTTCGGGCTGACAGAAATCCAAGCCCGGGCCATCCTCGACATGCGGCTTCAGCGCCTCACCGGACTCGAGCGGGACAAGCTCCGCGCCGAGTACGAGGAGCTCATGCGCACCATTGCGGACCTCAAGGACATCCTTGCCCGCATCGAGCGCCGGATGGAGATTATCGAACAGGAGTTGCAGGAGATGAAGGAGCGGTTCGGCGACGAGCGCCGGAGCACCATCGAGTTCAGCAGCGCGGACATGAGCATGGAGGACCTCATCGCCGACGAACAGGTGGTGGTGAGCATTTCCCATGCGGGCTACATCAAGCGCACGCGTTTGGCCGATTACCGCAGCCAGGGCCGCGGTGGCGTGGGGTCAAAGGGTGCAGCAACGCGGGACGAAGATTTCGTTGAGCACATCTTCCCGGCCACAAACCACAACTACCTGCTCATCTTCACGGCAAAAGGCCGGTGCTTCTGGATGCGCATCTACGAGATTCCGGAGGGCAGCAAGACGTCGAAGGGCCGCGCCATCCAGAACCTCATCCAGATCGAATCGGACGACAAAGTTCTGACCTACATCCCCGTCAGTGATCTGCGTGACCGCGATTACGTGGAGGGCAATTACGTGGTGCTGGCCACGCGCCTAGGACTCATCAAAAAGACCACGCTCGAGGCGTACTCTCGGCCGCGCGCAAACGGCATCAATGCCATCACGGTGCGCGATGGGGACGAGTTGCTCACGGCCAAACTCACAAACGGCTCGAATGAAATCATCATCGGTCTCCGCTCCGGCAAGGCCATCCGCTTCAACGAATCCACCGCCCGCGCGGTGGGCAGAACGGCGATGGGAGTGAAGGGGGTGACCCTGGGCGGACCGGGGGATGAGGTGATCGGCATGGTGTGCGTCGAAGACGGAAACTCGGACATCCTTGTCGTGTCTGAACGGGGGTACGGCAAGCGTTCGCCGGTGGACGACTACCGCATCACAAACCGCGGAGGAAAAGGGGTGAAGACCCTGAACGTCACGGAAAAAACGGGCTCGTTGATCAGCATCCTCAACGTCACAGACGACGATGACCTGATGATTATCAACCGCTCGGGCATCACGATCCGTTCGGCCGTTTCGGAATTGCGGGTAATGGGTCGCGCGACCCAGGGTGTGCGCCTGATTCAGCTTCGAGGGGATGACCAAATCGCGTCAGTGTGTCCCGTGCCGAAGAGCGACGAAGAAGGGGAGCTCGGGGTGGAAGGAGCAGAGGGTGCAGCGGTGGCACCTCCGGAGGGAGATGATGCCGAATGAATGCGGTACGGTTGTTGACCCTAATTTTGGCACCATGAAACACCTTCTTGTGTTCCTCACCCTGCTGGCAGGCATGACCGCAGCATGGGCCCAGCCCGAAGTGGTAAGCGCCTACAACGCAAACTCTAGCGGGGATTACGCAAAAGCCATCGAGTACATCGAAAAGGCGATGAGCAATCCGAAAGCCACGGCAAAGGACAAGACCTGGCGCTACCGTGGTGAGATTTACTACAACGTGGTGACAAAAGGAGGGGAGCTGGCGCGCAATTACCCGAATGCGCTGCGGTTGTCGCTTGAATCCTACATGAAGGCCCGCGAACTCGATGTGAAGGGGTTTTACGAGCGTGAGACCACGTTAGCCATCGGACTGCTGCAGACTGCGGCAAACAACGCGGGCATCGAACTCTACAATGCGGGAGATTTTGCGAACGCGGGAATTCAGTTCGATATGGCGCACGAGGTGGCTGTCGCCTTCAAAGGGGTCGATACGGTTGCCGTGTTCAACGCCGCGCTGTGCTACGAGAAATCGGAGCAGCTTGATTTGGCCGTCGCCCGGTACCGCACGTGTGGCGAGTACGGGTACCAGGTCCCGAACGTGTATTTGTTCGCGGCAAGCTTGCTGCGTAAGCAAGGGAACGTCGAAGGCGCTCTTGCGGAATTGCAGGCTGCACGGCAGAAATACCCCCGTGAGCAGGGTTTGGTCATCGAAGAGCTGAACATCTACCTCGAGTCGCGGGACTATGCCCGGGCGGAAAGCGCCATGGATGTCGCCATCGAGCTGGACGGCACGAACGAAATTCTGTGGTTCAGCAAGGGATCTGTGCTCGATGGCCAAGGCAAAACTGACGACGCAGCGCAGGCCTACCAGCGCGCCATTGCATTGAAGCCGGACTACTTCGATGCGAACTACAACCTCGGGGCGATGTACTTCAACCAAGCGGTCCAGGACATCAATGCTGCGAATGAGCTCTGGAATCCGCGGATGACGCCTGAACAAAAAACTGAACAGTCTCGGCTTGAGACGCAGGCAAAAGCGCGTTTCGAACAAGCGAAGCCGTACCTCGAAAAGGCCCACGAAGTCAATCCAGAGGACCGGGATACCATGCGGTCGTTGCGGGATGTCTACACACGGACCGGAGACAACGCCAAACTCGAAGCGATCAACGCGAAGTTGAACGCAGGCCAGTGAATGAAAAGATTGCGGTGCAGGTGTGCCACGGTGCAGGGGGGGCTACGGCTTCCCCTGTGTTGTTTCGCGGGGGCGAATTAACATAATGTATATTATCATTCACGACTCAACCGGTGGAAAACTTCGAAACCAACTGTGCATCCTCTGCGTATCTTTGCACCGGAGGAATGGCAGAGTGGTCGATCGCGGCGGTCTTGAAAACCGTTGACCTGCGAGGGTCCGGGGGTTCGAATCCCTCTTCCTCCGCACAAGCCGATGAAAACCAGCGCAATCGCGCTGGTTTTTTTGCTTAGGACGGGCATGCGCGAAGTTTGCTTCTGCGCAGGGACGGTCAAGCAAAAAGCCCGAATGAACGCAGTTCATCGGGTATTTTGTGCGTTGCATCGGGTACATGGCAAGCATGTGGTTGGGCGGTCTGCATGGTGCACGTGGTGTCGTCACGCAATGATAATTCCCTTAAGACAGCCCGTTGCTTTATTAAACCTTATATGTAACTTATTGATGGAGTATTATACG
>JBMTYE010000056.1:0-8443 GCA_049454255.1 Flavobacteriales bacterium | reverse complement strand
AAATCGCCGCCATCCCAGGCATAGGCGTTGTGGATGCGGGGGGTGGATCCGAGCGTCTCCGCATCATCGGTTGGAATGTTGAGCTCGACGACCGGACTCACCGGTACGGATGCTTCGTCCTCTATGCTTCGCCGAAACATCCTGCGGGCTACCTCTGGGAATCCCGAAACGTGCCGCGGCGGGCGCCTGTTTGGGACACCACCACCCGTTACCGCGAAAGCGAGTATCCCGGAGCAGTGTTCTATGCCGCCACCCTCGAACGCGACGGGCGGAATCCGGTCTACCTCGTGCTCGGTTGGGATGGAGCGGACGGTACCTTGAACCGCAAAATCGCCGAAACCTGGGAGCTCTCGCGCGAAGGCATGCGGTATGGCACATCCCGCATTGATGTGCAAGGGCTGAAAACACGGCGGATCGTGTTGAGCTATCGGGAAGATGTAACGGCGATGTTGCGTTTTGAATCTTCGGCCCACCGCGTGGTCATGGACCACCTGTCGACTCCACCGGGGATGCAGAGTCCCCTGCTTGCCGGGCCAGATTTGACCTACGATGCACTCGTTTGGCGCAAAGACCGGTGGGTGTTGCTGGAAAATGTGGACGTCGCGGACCCAGAACTCGACGGACCGTGGAACGCACCGAAAGGCCGCCGCCGCCGCTGAGTGTGAGCGGATGTACCTTGGGGGCCATGAGAATGTACCGTGTGTTGATCATTTTAGGATTAGGATTTGCAGTCGGCTCCGCCGCTGCCCAAACCTCCACCGCAGACAGCCTCACCCTCGAACGTGCCCGAGCTGCAAATCGTGAGGTCGACCTGCTCCTCTCTGCCCCCATCGATACCTGTCGCGTGGTGTGGAATCGGTCCGCAACAGCCACTGTGACGGTCGGAGGAATGGCTCGCACACAGCGGCTTTGGATAGACCGCGAGGCCGATTGGGTGATTTGGGCGGCAGACACCTCTTCCTCCACTCCGTTCTTCCTCATCCGCCGTGACGGTTCCGTCGCATATCACCTCCATCCCTCCCGCACGTCGGCCACTGCAGTGGCGCCGGAACTCGGGCGCGCCATGGGCTTGTTGCGACCGATGGGGCCACTCCCGGAGGGGGGGCGCAGGGCGCCGAACGCCTTCCGATCGGTACGTGGAGTGCGGGACACGCTCCTGGCTGCAGGTACCGACGGCATGCAGGCACGGGCGGTCTTCGGGCCGAAGGACCGGGATGCTTCGGATGTGACTGGGAGCTGGATCCGGGTCGTCGGACCACGCGGCTGGGATGCCTTTGTGTACCCGAGCGGGAAGCCACTTACTTACCTAGAACTCACCGACCCGACCGGCAAGCTGCTGTTTCGGTTCGAGAACTGCATGGTTTCGGACGACGCGCTTGCCCTGGATTTGGGCGCCATTCGGGCGCCGGTTCCAGGCCGCACGCTCATCGATGTGGCGCGTGGCATTTCCATGCCACCGAAGGCACCCTGAAGCCCTGCTTATCCTCCGCCTCCGAGGTGGGCTCCGGAGCCGATCCGGACTTCTGTCGCACCTGACCCCGCAATTCGCGGATCCGCCGGTCGGCAGTTGCATCCAGGATAGTACGCTTCAACACGCTGATAGATGGCGTGCCGCACGGGACCTGATCCGATGCCGTGCACGAAGACGATGCGGGGAAGGCGTTGGGCGATGGCCCACTGCAGCATGCGCTCGAAATGGGCGAGCTGCACATCTTCGACCACGCCGGTGCCGATGTCGGCTGCATCGGGCAGAATGCGGTGCAGGTGAAGGTCCACCACCGTGGTATCGGACGGGGAAGCGTTCGATCGGTCGTGCTCGTAAACCCGCTTCCAGTCCTGCTCGAGCTTGCGCCGCTTGTCTGCGGCGATTTCCTGGGTCAGCACTTCGCCCAGTGTGGGCGCCATGCGCTCGTAGGCCTGGTCTTCCTCGCCGGAGCTGAGCCCCACCCGTACGAGGCCACGCAGGGGATGCAGCCGCTCGAACCCCGTTTCGTCCTCCACCCACGCGGAGTCGCCTTCGATGCGCATGACGCGGCCGCCCCCGACATCGTCAAGAAATCGGACGTACGCCCCGGGACGGATGGGCAAATCGGATGAAGCCATGTGGGAAAGATAGCACCCGTGCAGACGCACCCCGCGTATCTTCGTAGGATGAAGCACGTCTTTTTGCGCGGTGCGGCCCTGGTAGCGGCGGTGATTGCGGTAGCTGCCAGTGGATTTGCCCAACCGATTCCGCCGGCTACCCTCGAAGGCCCGGCGCTGCGGTCGTGGCTGCGGGACCAGTGGTACACGGGGAGCTTTGTGGATTTGGGCTACAACGGGGCACGAACGGAGATGTTTAGCTACACGGACGCCGAATCGGGCAGCGTTGCTTGCGTGTACACGGGATTCACGATGCCCGCCGCCTCGACCACCTTCCTCGATCCGCTGAACTGCGAGCACATCGTTCCGCAGAGCTTTTTCGGCGCGGTCAGCCCGATGAAATCGGACCTCTACAACATGCAGCCGTGCCACGAAAGCGCAAATTCCGCGCGGAACAACAACGGCTACGGCGAGGTCGCCGACGCGTCCGCCCAGTGGTACGGCATCTCGGCCACCGGGGCCTACGTGACCCAGGGCAACATCCCGGCCGCTCCCGCCACCTGGTCCGAACGCAACGGCGAGGTGTGGGAACCGAGGGAAGACAGCAAAGGCGACATCGCCCGCATGGTGTTTTACTTCTACACCGTGTATCCCGTGGCTGCTGGGGATTTGGCCTTGCTTGCCAGTGCAGATGTGCTGTACGGGTGGCACCTCGCTGACCCGGTCACGCCAGCAGAAGTGGCCCGCACGAACCGTGTGGAGCAAGTGCAAGGCAACTACAATCCTTACGTCTTGCATCCCGATTGGGTCCAGCGCGCGTGGTTTCCGACCGGGCCGGCCGTTTCCGGGTGCACGGATCCCGCCGCCTGCAACTACCTCCCGACGGCAAATGTGCCGGATGGCTCTTGCACCTTTCCAGCTCCGGGCCTCGATTGTGCGGGCAACGCAACGGTGAGCTGTGCGCCGTTCATCTCCGAATACATCGAGGGTTCGAGCAACAACAAGTACATCGAACTGCACAATCCCCTGCCTGTGGCGTGGGAGCTGACCGGCTATAAGCTGCAGAATTTTGCGAACGGTGCGGCGTCCGCCTCGAATACCTTAAACCTGTCCGGTCTCGTCGCTCCCGGCGGGGTCTACGTCATCGCGAACCCCTCAGCAACGTCTGCCGCACTCGCCCAAACCACCTGGTCCGCCCTCCAATTCAACGGCGACGACGCCGTCGCCCTCGTCGACCCGACCGGCGCCATCCTCGACGCCGTGGGCGAAATCGGCAATGACCCCGGCACGGCCTGGACAGTCGCCGGCACGGCAAACGCGACGGTCAACACCACCCTGCGCCGCAAATCCACGGTCCACTCCGGCAATGGCGGCGCGTGGGCGGCCTCCGCAGGCACCACGGTCACCGACTCAGAATGGCTCCTCGCCCCGCTCGACGATGTCTCCGGGCTCGGTGCCCACAGCGTCGACGCGTCCTGCAGCACCGTAACCTGCCCGGACACAAACGGCAACGGCATCTGCGACGACGCAGAAGTCCCCATTCCCGGCTGCACCTACGTAAATGCCTGCAACTTCCTTCCGTCAGCGACCGAAGACGACGGCTCGTGCATCTTCACCTCATGCATTGCTTGGGGGTGTACGTATCCGGACGCGATCAACTTCGATCCGGACGCCGACTTCGACGATGGGAGTTGCGAATATGCCCCGGTGGTTTCCGGGAGCTGCTCCGGCGATCTTGATGGAGACGGCAGCGTGGCCGTTGCGGATTTGCTGCTGATGCTCGGGGCGTTCGGCTCGCTTTGTCCGTGAGGGCTTCAGCGCAGGACTGCGAACGACCCGACGAGGCGGATGGGACCGTTGCCCTCTTCGACCCGCTCCCCAGCGATGTCGAAGATGCGCAGGGGACGGTCGTCGGTTCGGGCTACCTCGGCCACGAAGTAGTAGGTGCCTTCGGGCGCGCCGTCTGCTGACCAACCGGCGCTCGGCCCCATTAACGTGGTCGTGTAGAGTTCGTCGCCCCACCGGTTGAAGACGGTCAATGTGCTCCCCGGCCATCGGTCGAGTCCGTCGATGCGGAAGGCGTCGTTGAAGGCATCGCCGTTTCCGGGGGTGATGACGTTCGGGATGAGGAGGCCGCAGTCTTCGGTGACGACGTCGAAGCTCCCGGCGGCAGTGAAGCAGGGCGGGACGGTTTCGATGACGACGTCTACTGTGCCGTCCGCGGCGACGGCGGATGCGGGACCTGCGGGGATGCCGGCGGACCAGGTGTAGCTGTAGATTTGGTCTGCAGGCTGCGCAGCGGCCTGCAGCAGCACTTCCTCATCCTCACACCGCACGACCGGCACCGGCCCGAACGCCACCGGCGGGGCCAGTACGTCGAGCTCCACGGAATACGTCCCCTCCGCTTGGTTGCCGCATGCATCCTCCACGAAGGCAGCGACCGTGGTCAACGTCATGGTGTACATACCGTCTACGGTCACAGGAGCCGCCGGCACCAGGACGAACGCTTCCGCTTCACTCCCACCACCGACAGGTGTGGCCGAGGCGAAAGCAACTTGCACTCCTCCCGGACCGATGAGCAACAAATCCTCTGGTTGCACGGTTGACGTCAGCACGGGCTCTGAAAAGGTCAACTCGAACTCCGACAAGGCACAATCCACTTCGAGCGTTCCGGGCGTCGGTGGAATCTCGTCGTACAACGATGCCGTAGACCCCGAGAAGTCAATGGAATAGCCGTCGAGGCTATTCGTCCAATTCATGACCACGAGAGCATACGTCGTTCCCGCGAGCACCGGCAAATCCGCGTTGAACGGAGGGCCGGACAGATCGCCGGGTCCGTTCGAGTTGCCCGTTCCGCCGAGCGCCGTGGAAATGCCCGTGGGGCCGTTCATCGTGAACGAACCGTAGGAGTTGCAGCTCACCTCTGGCGAGGCGCCAAACGGTTGAATCCCCGCGCACCCTCCCGTTGTGATGTCGAACAGGCCCCAATCGTAGTCGTCCATGGCGGTGTTCGGTGTGAGCACGAACGACAGCAACCCGTCTTGTTGCACGGTGAACTGGTACCACACGCTGCTGACCTCTGCGCCGTTGTTGCAGATGCCCGTAAACTCAATTACCGACCCGGCGGACAACGAGGCATTTTCCTCGCTGTAGAAGTCGTCGCACAGTACGATGGCTCCGCTGCAATCGCTGACAGAACCGCCGGATTGAGCGTTTGCAAACGGCGCGGAGACGACGACCGCAGTCGCGAACAGCACACACGATGATGTTGAGTTCAGCATATTAGCGGGCAAAATAACAAAAAAGAAGGCGTTCAACTTCCGCACTGAAATTTCTCCTACAAGATTGCAAAAATGCTCTTTCGTGACAGAAAAAAGGTCGACGAATGAGGTGATTTTCGCGAGCAGGTCGTATATTAGTGGCTCCAAATTGCTTGACATGAGCCAAACTTGTTGCCGCCGCCTGCTCGCTTCCGTCGTGCTAGCGGTCGTTTCCCTTACGGGTTCCTGGGCGCAGCCCGACAGGTTGGTGGTCGAATCCCCCGCGGTTCATGCGGG
Organism: Flavobacteriales bacterium; assembly: GCA_049454255.1. Taxonomy (GTDB): domain Bacteria; phylum Bacteroidota; class Bacteroidia; order Flavobacteriales_D; family Sanyastnellaceae; genus CAMCYM01. Next base: position 2,804 of record JBMTYE010000056.1, on the reverse strand, counting down.
CATCGTGGGAGAGACGAACCTCGCCGGGTATACCACATACCGCTTCTACATCGAAACAGCCTCTGCAACGGACCGAGTCGCCTCGGTCTTTGGAAATGCCAGTTCGCCGTTTACGTTGAATTCGTCGGGAGGACCCTTCTTCAATTCTCAATTCGCGAATGGAGCTACCGGGGACGGTATCGACCCGAGCATGGTTGCCGCTTTCCCAGAAACAGAATTCGACAGCTATGTCACCATCGGGCGCACAGCGAACGCAGGATTCTCTGCGGACCCGATTGAAATCGACGAAGACGTTGCCCAACAGTGGTCGACCGCCCTCTTGTTCTTCGGGGCGAATGCTGGCCAAAACTTCGCAATGAACACCGCAGCCGGTGGAGGGTGGAGCTTGCCTTCCACGGCGCCTGAAGCGGTTGCGGGAAGTGACTTGCGGGTACTTGTCATGCAAATCACGGCTCCTGGGGACATTTCTGGAACGTTGAATGCCGCGATTCACGTGAACGGAAATCCTGCAAACACCACCTTCGTTTCGCAGTCCTTTAACACTGCAGCTGTCTTGCCAGAGGGATGCACGGATCCGGCGGCCTGTAACTTCGAAGCCTTTGATGGACCTGGATATTGTTTGCAGATTGAGAACCTTGGCCCACCCTCCGGAGCAGGTTCTTCCGGACTCGAAGGCTACTCAACCTACCGGATCTATGCTTTGTGCGAAAACACGGATGACTTCGTCAGCTCCGTCATCGGCGATGCCGCGTTCCCCACACGGATTCTTACCTCGGGCACTTTCTACCAAAGCCCTTTCGGCGGCTTAACAAATGCCTCACAAAACCCTGCGTTGATTGCGGTGATTCCAGCTCTAGGATACGACAGCTACATCACCATCGGCATGACCGCCCCTGCGTCCGGCGCTGAAAATCCGATCAACGTGCTCCCCTCCTCACCAGCGTGGGGTAGCGCCTTCGAAGCCGGCAATGATCTCATTATCGACGACGGCATCGGCGGAGGTTGGTACGCTTTGACCGGAGATGCAAATGGCGTTGCAGGAGATGACTACCGTGTACTCCTCGGTCAATTCACAACGAACGGATCCCTCTCGGGACAGATGTACATTCAGTTCTTCGAAAACGGGAATCCCGCAACCTACTTCCGCAAGACGGTGTACCTAAACGAAGCATGCTACGGACCAGATATCACGACTACGTGCTCCTATCCTGAAGCAGGTCTCGATTGCGACGGCAACTGCGCTTCGGATGCCGATGGGGATGGAATCTGTGACATCAACGAAGTGCCGGGATGTACAAACGCTACCGCATGCAATTTCGATGCTGCTGCCACTGATGACAACGGTGGGTGCACCTTCGCGGCTGCGGGTCAGGACTGTGCTGGCAACTGCTTGGCAGATGCAGATGGCGACGGCGTGTGCGATGGCGACGAAATCGCAGGATGCACCTTCCCGAGCGCTTGCAACTACGATGCTGGGGCCACGGATGACGATGGATCATGCACGTATGCCGAGCCGGGACTGACCTGCGCTGGCGAATGTGTAGCGGACACAGATGGCGATGGCATTTGCAATGGTGATGAAATCGCAGGGTGCACTGCGGCAGCGGCCTGCAATTTCAATGCAACCGCCACGGACAACGACGGTTCATGTGTCTTTGCTGACGCTGGATACGACTGCAGTGGAATATGTCTGGCGGATTCTGATGGTGATGGGGTATGCGATCCCTTCGAGGTGGCAGGTTGCATGGAAATCGCAGCATGCAACTACCTCCCGACAGCCACCGACGACGATGGGACGTGCACCTTCCCTGAAGTGGGCTACACTTGCCTGGGTACCTGCGCTGCAGACAGCGATGGCGACGGCATCTGTGATGCGTTTGAAACCCCGGGGTGCAATGACCCTAGCGCCCTGAACTTCAATCCTGCAGCTACCGATGACGACGGATCGTGCATCACGAGCGGATGCAATGATGCTGAAGCATGCAACTACACTCCGGTAACGGCCTCCCCTTGCGTAAATGTTGAGGTCGTGGCCACACACACCTCAGGTGAATTGGCGGGCATGACCACCTACCGAGTCTATGCCGTCACGGAAAACGCAGCGGATTTCGTTTCCGCAGTTTCCGGTGATTCAGACTTCCCGACCGAGGTGAACACGACGACCGACTTCTACCAGCACATGTTTGGCCAAGCAGTGGCGTCAGACCTCAACCCCATGCTGGTGAGCTTCTTCCCGAATCTCGCTTACGACAGCTGGGTGACCATCGGCCTCACCGGCCCAGCAGGTCCGGGAGAGGTCGGCATCAGCACCCAAGACAGTCCCGCGAACAACTGGGTGGATGTCTTCGAAGCAGGGGGGGACATTGAGATTGCCGACGCTATCGGTGGCGCGTGGTACATCCTGACGGGTGCTGCAAACGGCTTCGCAGGAGACGACCACAAGGTGCTGCTCGGTCAGTTCACCACGGACGGAACGCTTTCTGGCCAAATGTATGTCCAGGTCCTCCTCAATGGAAATCCTGCAACCCCCGTTCGTACCACCATCCAGTTGGGTACGCCGTGCGCCGGTTACGACGACAGCGCCTGCACCTACCCCTCCGAGACAACAGACTGCACGGGGACATGCTTCAACGATGCGGACGGAGATGGCATCTGCGACGAGGACGAACTCCTCGGCTGCACAGACGCTACTGCCTGCACCTACGATGCAGATGCAAACGAAGATGATGGCACTTGCACTTCTGCAGACGCAGGCTACGACTGCGCTGGCGTGTGCCTCGCGGATGCCGACGGCGACGGAGTGT
>JBMTYE010000055.1:0-8472 GCA_049454255.1 Flavobacteriales bacterium | reverse complement strand
CCACCATGAAGCTGACATAGCCCACGATGCTGTCGGTGGCCTGCGCACCCGAGAGATCTAGCGTAGCAACCCAGTACACTTCTTCCTCGAAGAACTTCAGGTCCATCATGAAGTTCGGGTCGTAGGCCACGATGGGGGTGCATTCCCGGAATCCGCCGATTGAATCAGCACCGGCGGGAAGTGTAGCCTCGATGTAGGTGGGCACAGGGCCGTCTTGGCTGTCGAGGAATTGGCTGTAAATGTGCCAACAGGGATCCACCGTCGCGCGAAGCACGAGGTCCGTTTTCCCGGCTTGCTCGCTTTCGTACAGCCCGAACTCCCACTTCACCGGGTCGTACACTTGGGCCCCGATACCGCTTGCTACGGCGAGCAGCAGAGCGAAAAATGCATAGCGCATAGTCATAGCACGCGAAGATAACGCCCCGCGGCGTCCGCTGTGTGACTGAAGTCTCCGCCTACAGCGCAAGCTCTTGGCCGAAAGAAAGTCCGAAACGCTTTCGCAACCAGCCACATGCGAGGTACACAAAGGGGGTATCTAGCAGGGCAAACACCACCTTGAAGACAAACCCATTTAGGAAAAGTTTGGGAAACAACGCCCAGCTCAACTCACCGAGCAGGCACAGCACCCCGAGCACTGTGGCCGTATCCACAAACTGGGACGGGATGGTGCTCAAGTTGTTTCGAAGCCAAAGCGCCTTCCCGCCCGTCCGCTCTTTCCAAAAATGGAAGATCCGCACGTCGAGAAATTGGGCCAGCAAATAGGCCACCATCGACGCGCCTACCCCCGCAACCGTCGACCCGAACACGTGATCGAACTGCCCGTCGGTCACGGGCGACCACGGCGCCGCGGTTGTAGTCGAGCTAACCCACACGAAGACAAGGGTAAACAGCGAGGCGGCGAGACCGGCTTGCACGACAAGATTCGCTTTTTTGCGGCCGTACACTTCGCTGATCACATCCGTCACGACGAAGGTCAGGGGGTAAGGAAGCAGGCCGACGCTCTGCTCGAAGGTGAGCCAGCCGTCAGCCCCGAAGGGCTGCCAAACGAAGAACTTCCTGAAAATCAGATTGCACGCCACTAAACTTGCGATGAAAATGCCTGCAAGCAACAGGTACATGCGGTGCGCCGCATCGCGGTCTTCTGACCGGTTAAGCAGCAAAGGGACAGGCGTTTCCATGGTGTCAGGGCGGCGGAAGGCGCCGTTCGATGCGCAAGGTATGCCGCTCCCGCCGGGCCTGAAGTCCCGCCGTGACCAAACCCTTTCCGCCCTCGACCTCTTCCCCGGCCAGCCGACCGATGGCCGCTGCCACGCTGGCCTCTCCCCCGAGCGCAGCGACGGCCCGCACGAGCACGTCGTCTCTGAGCGGTTCCGCGCGCCACCGTACCACATCCACAGTGCATTTCCCGGCTGCATCCCACACGACGCATCGGGCTTCCGCCTCGACCACTGCGCGCTCTGCCGCATCGGCTAAGGGCGCGAATCGCTGTGCCAGCTGGGCCACGTGGGCGGCGGCACCTGGCCGCAATGCCTCTAAGAGTGGGACCACCTCGTGCCGAATCCGGTTGCGCAAGTAAACCTGCGAACGGTTTGAGGCATCTTCCCGCCATTCCACCCCACGTGCGGTGGCATACCGCTGGATTTCTGGACGTGTTTCCCGGAGCCATGGGCGGAAGTGCTTCCTGTCAGTGCTCAACTCCCGCATACCAGCCAGCGCGAGTGGATCTGCGGCGCGAAGCAGGTGAAGGAGGACGGTTTCGGTTTGGTCGTCAGCGTGGTGGGCGGTGATGAAGAGGGACGAGGTTGGGGTTGAGGTTGAGGTTGAGGACGAGGTTGGGGTTGAGAGGAAAGAGGTGCGGATGCGGCGGGCCCAGGCCTGCAGGCCATCGGGAGCATGGGAAGGCGGTGGGTCGGCGCGGTGCACGCGGAGCGGGATGCCGAGCTGCTCGCAGGTGGCGCGCACAGCGGCCTCATCCGCGTCGGAATCGGCGCCTCGCAATCCGTAGTTCACGTGACGGGCTTCGACGGGCACGCGCAATTCCCACAGCGCGTGCAGCAGGGACATCGAATCGATTCCACCGCTGACGCCGAGCACGGTCGGAGCATCGAGCGGAATGCGGTTTCGCAGGAAGGCCTCGCGGGTGCGGCTGACGAGCCCGTCCGGGCGGTTAGGCCGGTTCATCTTCGCACAAGGTAGCACGGAGAGCCGAGGCCTTGAGCAGGCACTCAGCATACTCGGCTTCGGGATCACTCGAGGCGGTGATCGCCCCTCCCACATGGGCCGAAATCGTGCGTGAGGACTGGTGCACAGCGATGCTCCGGATGACCACATTCAAGTCCAAATCCCCTGAAGGCGTGCGGTATCCGACGCATCCTGAGTAAATGCCACGGCGCGTGGACTCGATAGATTCGATGAGTTCCATTGCCTTGAATTTGGGGGCTCCCGTCATGGAGCCCATGGGAAATGCTGCGCGCAACAGATCTGTTTCTGTGGTGCCTGGACGGCAGGTGCACCGGACGGTTGAGACAAGTTGGTGGACCGTGGCAAATGAGTGGATGGCGCACAGTTCCGTGACCTGCACGGAACCCGGCACCGCCACACGGCTCAGGTCGTTGCGGACCAAATCGCAGATCATGATGTTCTCTGCGCGCTCCTTCGGGCTGGCTGCGAGTGCAGCGGCAGCTTCGGCGTCGGCCTCGGGCGAGGAACCTCTGCGTGCGGTGCCCTTGATGGGCGAGGAGAGGACTTCCTGTCCGCGCCGCCGTAGAAACCGCTCCGGGGAGCCGCACAGCAAAAAACGGTCGTGGGCGCGAACGAAGGTGCTGTACGGTGCTCGGGTGCGGCGGTGCAACCGAACGAAGGTCTCCCACGGATGCGGCAGGTCGGTCCGTTCCGCTCCCCATTCCATGCACACGTTGAGCTCGTACACATCCCCCAGCTGGATGTGGCGCTTGACGCGGCCCACCCGTTGCAGGTACGTCGCCAGATCCCAACGCGGCCGCAGCCGTACCCCCGGAGCCGGCGGGTCCCACCCTTCCGGCAGCCCGCGCTGCACCGCCGCCACCACCCGGTACGCATCCGGCTCATCGGCCCCGGCCACCACCTCCGGCTCCTCCCTCCCCGCGCCCCAAGCAACGACGATCCGGGGCTCCGTCCAGTGCAAGACCGGAAACCCCGTCGCATCAGCATGGGCGGACGACAGCGGCTCCACCATATCCTTCGCCTCGTATCCTACCCACCCGAACGCCCAGCCACCCCCGTCGAAAAAGCGCTGCAACGCCGCGAGCCCATCCGGGTGGGCATCGGCGAGTACGAAGGATCGCCGGCACCCGACCGCCAGGAAACACTGGCCTTCCGGCCGCTCGTCGAACAGCAGGATGAGATGCGGCTCAGCGGCAGCGAGCTCTGCGAGGTCGGGCAGTGGTCGCGCCATGTGCGCCAGGTTCAGCGAAGCGGGGTGCGCGAAATTAGATGTGCAGGGCGCGGTTGCCGGTGGCCGCGAGCGCCGCCTCCTTCAGGGCTTCTGTGAAGGTGGGGTGGGCGTGCGAGATGCGCGCGATGTCCTCGGCTGCGGCTTTGAATTCCATCGCGACGACCGCCTCTGCAATCATGTCTGCCGCCCGCGGGCCGCAGATGTGTACGCCGAGGATTTCGTCCGTATCGCGGTGGGCGAGCACTTTGACCAGTCCGTCGGTGTCCATCGAGGCCCGGGCGCGGCCGCTCGCCTTGAACGGGAAGGTGCCAGACGTGTAGGGCGTTCCCGCCGCGATGAGCTCTTCTTCGGTGTCGCCGACGGAGGCCACCTCCGGCCAGGTGTAGACGACGTTCGGGATGAGGCGGTAGTCGATGTGGGGCTTTTGGCCTGCCAAAACCTCCGCCACCAGCACACCTTCCTCCTCCGCTTTGTGCGCCAGCATGGCCCCGCGCACGACGTCACCGATGGCATAGATGTGCGGAACGGCCGTGGCCAGCGTGTGCTCATCGACCGGAATGCGGCCGCGCTCGTCCGTCGCGAGTCCGGCGGCCTCGAGCTGTAGGCCGTCGGTGAAGGGCTGGCGACCCACGGCCAGCAGGCAGTACTCGACATCCCATGTAACGGGCTTGCCCGCCTTGTCGTCCGCGGAAACGACGACGCCGGCCGCATGGGGCTCCGCGCCTTTCACCCGGTGCTCGAGGTGGAACGCCACGCCCAGCTTTTTCATCGAGCGCATGAGCTCCTTGCCCATCGCGCGGTCCATCGCGGACAGGATGGAGGCGTGGTACTCGATGACGTGTACCTCGGTACCGAGTCGCGCATAGACGCTGCCGAGCTCGAGCCCGATGACCCCACCGCCGATGATGGCCATGGACTTCGGCAGGGCGGGCAGGGAGAGGGCTTCGGTGGAGGTGATGATGCGGTTTTTGTCGGGGCGGAGGAAGGGGAGGGAAGCCGGTTTGGAGCCGGTGGCGATGACCACGTGCTTCGCGTGTACCTCGGATGGCGTGCCGTCGGCCGGGGTGACCCGGACGGTGTGGGGGCCGGCGAACGCACCCACCCCCCGCAGTACGGTGATCCCGTTTTTCTTCATGAGGAAGTCGATGCCCGCGACCGTGTCGCTGACCACGCCAGCCTTGCGGGCGATCATCGCCGGGAAATCGAGGGACAGCCCGCCGGTGTGGATGCCGTGGGCGGCGAAGGTGTGCGCGGCTTGGTGGAAGTGCTCCGAGCTGTCGAGCAAGGCCTTCGAGGGGATGCAGCCCACGTTGAGGCAGGTTCCGCCGAGCGTCGGATACTTTTCCACGAGGGCGGTTTTCATGCCGAGCTGGGCGCACCGAATAGCGCAGACATAGCCTCCGGGGCCGCTGCCGATGACGACGACGTCGAACTGTTCCATGGCTGCAAAAGTACGGCGCTGCTGTGGCGTGTTTTGCAGTTACTTTGCCCGCGACATGTGGAATAAGGTTGCCTCGATTGTGCTGCGCCAGCGCAATGTCCTGCTGGTTGTGCTCGGCGCCATCACGGCCTTGCTCGCAGCGCACATTCCGGACATCCGCCTGCAATACACCTTCGGAGGCTTGCTGCCGGAGGACCATCCTACCTTCCAGGAGCACAAGCAGTTTCTCGAGCAGTTCGGGGCAGAAGGCAGTGTGCTGGTCATCGGCACCGAAAGCCCAGCCCTGGCGACCGCCGAGGGTTTTCAAGCATGGTATGAACTCGCTGAATCCATCCGGCTGTTTGACGAAGACCTCGGGGAGGCAGGCCTGATCGATTCGGTGTTTTCGTGCACCCATGCCTACCGCCTCGAAAAGGACACCATCGCCCGGAAGTTCGAGCTCGTGCCGGTACTGGCCCCGGGAGCCATGCGGACCGGCCGCGCGCCCGACCAGGCCTTCGTGGACAGCGCGCGCGCAGCGATTCGCAGCTTGCCGTTTTACCGGGGGCTACTCTGGACCGAGGAGGGCGAGGCGACCTTGATGATGGTGTTCCTCGATGCGCAGAAGTTCAATTCGGAACAGCGGGGAACGGTGGTTGAGGACCTTACCGCTCTGGTGGATGCATGGTCTGCGGAGCACGGCATCGAAGTGCACCTGAGCGGTTTGCCGTTCATCCGTACGGAGATGACGAACAAGGTGAAGGGCGAGGTGGGGTGGTTCATCGGGGCGGCACTCGTCGTGACCCTCGTACTGCTGTTCCTGTTCTTCCGGAACATTGCGGTGATGGCGGTGAGCTTTGCCGTGGTGCTTATCGGCGTGATTTGGTCGCTGGGCATGATGGGCCTGTTCGACTTCCCGGTGACGCTGCTGACCAGCCTGATTCCGGCGCTGATGATCGTCATCGGGGTCCCGAACTGCATTTATTTGGTCAACAAATACCACGCAGAATTCCGGAAGCACGGCAACAAAGCCATGGCACTGCAGCGGATGATTGTCAAGGTGGGCAATGCAACGCTGCTGACGAATTTCACGACAGCCTTCGGTTTTGCGACGTTCATCTTCACCGAATCGGATGTGCTGAAGCACTTCGGTATCGTGGCGTCAGTGAATGTATTGGCGGTTTTCGTGGTGTCGATTGTGGTGATACCGGCGATGATGATTTGGCTTCCTGCTCCGCAGGCCAAACATACCCGGCACCTCGACCGGCCCTGGGTCTACGCCGCCATCCAGCGCCTCGTGCGACTTGTGCAATTCCACCGGCCGGCCGTGTTTGTGGTCGCGACCATCGTGTTGGGGATCAGCATTTGGGGCATCACGCGCATCGAAACGACGGGGAACATCGTGGACGACTTGCCGGAGGATGACCGCGTGATTCAGGACCTGATGTGGGTCGAGGAGCGCTTCAACGGGGTCATGCCGTTTGAGGTCCTCATCGACACAGGGGAGCCGGATGGCGCGACTTCCCTGGCGATGCTCAAGCGCATCGAGCAGGTGCAAGACGTGTTGGCCGAGTACCCGGAATTCAGCCGGTCGCTGAGCGCCGTCGATGCCACGAAGTTTGCCGTCCAAACCTTCTACAACGGAAGCCCGGAACGCTACCGCCTGCCCACGGCCCAGGACCGGCGCTTCATCGGCCCGTGGCTCCGCAATGCCGGTGGGGAAAAGTCCGACGAGGCGGTCGGGGGCTTCTTCGATTCGACGAAAGCCGTGACCCGCATCAGTGCCCAAATGGCAGATATCGGCACGCGGGACATGGATCTCCTCATGGCGGACCTCCGTCCGCGCCTCGACTCCATCCTGCCTCCGGAAGAGTACAAGGTGACGGTGACGGGGACGAGCGTCGTGTTTCTCGAAGGCACGCGGTACCTCGTTGCGAATTTGCGGGTGACGATTCTGCTTGCCGTGGTGTTCATCGCAGGACTCATGGCGGTCCTCTTCCGCTCAGCGCGCATGGTGCTCAGCTCGTTGCTCCCGAACATCCTACCGTTGTGTGTGACCGCCGGGCTGATGGGATGGTTGGGTATTCCGTTGAAGCCATCGACCATCCTGGTGTTTAGCATTGCACTGGGGATTTCGGTGGATGACACGATTCACTTTTTGGCCAAATACCGTCAAGAGCTGAAAATCCACCGCTGGAACATCCGCAAAGCGGTCCTGCTCGCCTTGATGGAGACCGGCCACAGCATGGTGTACACCTCGGTCATCCTGTTTTTCGGCTTCCTGATGTTTGCCCTTTCAGAGTTCGACGGCACACAATCGCTGGGGCTTCTCGTTTCAGTCACCCTCGCTGTGGCGATGTTTTCGAACCTCATCTTGCTGCCGTCGTTGCTGTTGAGCTTCGGGCGGTCGATGACCACGCAGGTATTCGCGGAACCCTTCATCGACCTGCTGGACGAGGAGGAGGATATCGCGCTGACCGCGCTCCAAATCCATCCCGGCGTCGCCCCCGGCCGCGGCGAAGAACAGCACGAAGCCATCCTGCGCCGCCGTTCGGAAAGCGCCCCTGGGGACGGCCCGCCGGACGCTACCTGAATCCGCGCCTGTCCCGCAACCGGAATTCGGCCCACTGCAAGGTGTCGGCCTCGCTCGTCCGCACAATCCAGGTGTAGGTTCCGGCGGGCAGGTGGTCGGTGGCGAAGACGAGTTCGGTGGTGCCGCGCTTGATGCGGCCTTCGAAAATTTGGCGCAGCAGAGAATCCCGATCATCCCGGACTTCGGCCACGGTATGCACGAAGTTGGGTCCGGCAAGCCGGAACGCCAGAGCATTCATGCTATCCACCTTGCACCACATGTGCGGCGGGTCGTGCTCGGGCATCGTCCGGTCCCAGCCCCGTACGACCTCAACCCGACTTCCGCCCTGCACGATGCCGGAGCCCGCGCGCGGACTGCAGCCGAGCAGGGCCGCGGCCGCCACGCATGCCGCCGCGCGAATCATCACGGGTTCGTTCCCGTGCAGAACACGCCGAAGTCGCCCAGCAGCAGCAGCAGGTCACCGACATTCACGATGCCATCTCCGTTGACGTCCGTCGAACATCCGTCGCTTCCCGAGGTAAATTCGCACGACCCGTCGTCCGTCGTGGCCTCCGGATTGAAGTTCAGTGCATCCGGATAGGTGCATACGAGGCATCCGTAGTAACACGCCACGGGCATGGAGCAGCCCGCGGCGGGATTGTACGTGCACGCCTGCGGATCGAGGCAGCCTGGGAAGGTGCACAGCCCCAGGTTGCAGGTCGCTTCCGGATTGAAGTTGCAGGCTCCCTCGACGGTGCAGCCGAAGACGGCTTCGATGGAGAAGAAATCGTCGTGCGGCGCACCGCCTTGGATGGCATAGTTCCCGAAGGCAAACGACCAACCCACCTCGTACGGGTAGATTCCCGGGGTCACTTCGACGTCGTAGCATCCGGAGGTCAGGCACACTTCCTGGCTCGCGCCTTGGCCGTTCGGCAGGGTGTAGGTGGACGCCATGCCTTCCGGTGAAGACAGGGTGAGCACGGCACCGTTCCACCCATCGCCCCAGCTGTCCGTCATGCTTAGGATGCCGCAGTTTGCGAAGCAGCA
>JBMTYE010000054.1:0-8487 GCA_049454255.1 Flavobacteriales bacterium | reverse complement strand
GACAGGTCCGAAGACAGCCGGAACACGACCCCGTCGGTCGCCCCTTGCATCGACGGCTCGAACGCGGCCACCCCCGGGAAGTTCGCACTCGACGTCACACTGGCCACCCACGGCCGCCCCGTCGGATCCACATTCACCTCGCCCCGGCACACATCGCCGTAGTTGTAATTCAACGGGTCCGCGATGTTAATGCCGTCGTTCCCGGTCCCTCCGAGAAACGTCGCCGCCAGCAAATCGCCGGAGCCCAAATCGAGCCGGACCACCGCCATATCGCAGCCCGCCGCATACGCCCCGAAGAAGTGATACCCCCCCAAATCCACAAACGGCCCACCCCCGAACACCGTCGAAAACGCGCCAAACGTCGTCGGGAAGTTCGCCGACCCCGTCGTCCCCATGATGTACACGTCGCCTTCCGCCCCGGCGACGATGCTGTGGGGATACTCCATGGCCGAGCCACCGAGGTAGGTGCTGTGCTCCAGGGTCGAGCCGTCCGCGCTGAAAAAGCTGATGCCCCAGTCGAACTCGCCACCGAGCGCCGCCGAGGAGATGGCCCCGGGTGTGGTCGGGTAGGTGCCGCCGCCGGTGCGGATACCGGCACCGGCGAGCAGTCGCCCGTCCGCGTCGTAGGCCGCCGTGAAGCCCCAGTTGTCCGCGGTCGCGCCGATGTAGGAGGCGAACTGCAGCTCCGGATCGATGACCAGCGGAAGAGTAGAGTCGTAGTCCCCGAGGACGTAGCGGACGCGGGTGCTGCCGTCGGGTTGCGGCGAGGCGGCATAGCTGCACGGTACCGGAACGAGCCGGGTGCCGAGGAGTTGGTAAGCGAAGGGCGGCGCCTCGACGACCTCGCCCCAAGCGCCTTCGGGACCCACCGCGTGTACAAGCGCACCGTCCGGGCGCACCCAGGTCTCAGAACCCGCGTACACCGCGAGGATGGCATCCGGATCGGCGCCGGGAGCGACATGGAATTCGTGCTTGAACCCGTCGAGGCGGCCGGGCTCCCCGCGCACCACCCAATCGATTCCGGGATAAAGCTCTGTGTAGCGGACCGTCCCCGCGGGATGCAGATTCCGCGCCCAACGGGAGGGGTCGTTGCCGAAGAAGTAGCTCTCCGTTCGGGTTGCTGGCTGGCTGCTCGCAACCCCGGCATCCGGACGGGCCCCTTCCCACGCAAGCGTCCATCCCCACGCCTCACCGCCCGCCGTCTGCCGGGCACCGCCGTGACTGCGGCCGGGGCCCCACCATTCCGCATTCCACCCCCGTGAAGTCAGCCAAACCGCACCGCCGTCGAGGCGGGTGCAGAACCGGACCTCGTCCGGCCATTGGCCTGCGTTCGGGGTAAAAAGTGCACCGGCAAGGTCTGCATGGGCGTGGGCTGCCACCGCACGCGGGCGCTCCCCTCCGCCCGCCAGCAGGCAAGAGAACGCAAAACCGCCGAACAAGGCAAACACACTGCGCAGCCACATGCTTCCGAAGTAACGCAATTTCCGGCCGCGGAGTTGCCTAATCTTCAGCTCAATTCGTCGGTCAGCAAGCGCATCTCGATCACAGGCGACATCCGCTCGTGCAGGATGCGGTACACCGCGTCCGCGATGGGAAGCGAAACCTGGAACCGCTGGTTCATCAGGTGAATGCCGCGGCTGCCGTTGAACCCCTCAGCGACCATGTCCATTTCCATGATGGCGCCTTTCACGCTGTAGCCTTTGCCGATCATCATGCCGAGGGTGCGGTTGCGGCTGTGCGGACTGTAGGCCGTCACCAGCAAATCCCCGAGGTACGGGCTCCCTTTCACATCCCGGTCTACTTGGTGCACCGCCGCTAAAAACCGCTGCATCTCCTGCGCCGCGTTTGCAATCAACACGCTCAGGAAGTTATCCCCGTACCCCAGGCCCAGCGCGACGCCGGCCGCGATAGCGTAGATGTTTTTCAGCACCATGGCCAGCTCGGTGCCGAACACGTCCTCCGACACCGCGACCCGGATGTAGCGGGTGGTCAAGCGTTCTGCCATCGTCCGCGACAGGGAAGCATCCGGGCAGGCCACGGTGAGGTAGCTCAGTTTTTCGCGCGCCACCTCTTCGGCGTGGCACGGTCCGGCGATCAGGCCCAGCCGTTCGTACGGGATGTGGAACTGCTTGTGCAAGTAGCGGGCAGGAATGCTGTCAAATTCCACGACCATCCCCTTTACCGCGCTGAAAATCACCTTCTCCGACATGCCTTTCGGCTGATGCGCCTCGAATGTGGCATGCAAGTGGACGGATGGAATGGCCACGATCAGCACATCGCAGGCGTCGACCACGTCCTGCATCTTCGTGGTGACGCGGAGTGCGGCGGGCGGGAACGCAATGCTTTGGATGTAGTGGGGATTGCGCCCATAATGGGCCAAATATTCGGCCGTCTCCTCCCTGCGTACCCACCAGTGCAGTTCACTGATGTTCGTGAGGAGCATTTTTGCAATGGCCGTGGCCCAGCTTCCGCTGCCCAACAGGCCGACACGCAGTGGCTGCGACATGGGTGCGAAGGTAGCCCGCGCTACCTTTGCGCCCCATGAGCGACGATCTCCTGAAAAAAGTCATCAGCCACGCGAAAGAGTACGGCTTCGTGTTCCCCTCGAGTGAAATCTACGACGGCCTGTCCGCCGCGTACGACTACGGTCAGCTCGGGGCCGAGCTCAAGCGCAACATCGCCTCGTACTGGTGGACGGCCATGGTCCGGATGCACGAGAACATCGTGGGCATCGACGCCTCGATTTTCATGCACCCCACGGTGTGGAAGGCTTCCGGCCACGTCGATGCCTTCAACGACCCGCTCATCGACAACAAGGACTCGAAGAAGCGGTACCGCGCGGACGTGCTCATCGAGGAACACATCGGAAAGATCGAGGCGAAAATCCGCAAAGACGTTGAGAAGGCGGCGGCGCGTTTCGGCGACGCCTTCGACGAGGCCCAGTTCCGCGCCACGAATGCGCAGGTGCTGCGGCGGCAGGAGGAAATCGACGGAATCAATGCTCGGTTCAAAGCGGCCATGGAGGCCAGCGATTTGGCCAGCGTAAAAGCCCTCATCGAGGAACTGGGCATCACGGATCCCGAGACGGGCAGCCGCAACTGGACGGATGTGCGCCAGTTCAACCTCATGTTCAAGACGGAACTCGGCGCCGTGAGCGGCGAGTCGGGCATCGTCTACCTGCGGCCTGAAACGGCACAGGGCATCTTCGTGAACTACCTAAACGTGCAGAAGAGCGGGCGGATGAAGCTCCCCTTCGGGATCGCCCAAATCGGCAAGGCCTTCCGCAACGAGATCATCGCCCGCCAGTTCATCTTCCGCATGCGGGAGTTCGAACAGATGGAGATGCAGTTCTTCGTCAAGCCCGGTACCCAAGGCGAATGGTACGAGTACTGGAAGCAGGAGCGCCTCCGGTGGCACAAGGCCCTCGGGCTCGGCGACACCCGCTACCGCTACCACGACCACGTCAAGCTCGCCCACTACGCGGACGCGGCGTGCGACATCGAATTCGAATTCCCCATGGGCTTCAAGGAACTCGAGGGCATCCACAGCCGTACGGATTTCGACCTGCGCCAACACGAGGAATACAGCGGCAAAAAACTCCGCTTCTTCGATCCCGAGACCTCCGAGAGCTACATCCCGTACGTGGTCGAAACCTCGGTCGGCCTCGACCGCCTCTTCCTCGCCACCCTCAGCGCGGCCTACACGGAAGAGCGGCTCGACGACGGTTCCGAGCGCACCGTCCTGCGCATCCCAGCTGCCCTCGCTCCCGTGAAGGTGGCGGTGCTGCCGCTCCTCAAGAAAGACGGGCTCCCCGAGCTCGCAGAAGAGGTGCTCCGCCCGCTGCGCCTCTCCTACAACGTCCAGTACGACGACAAGGACGCCATCGGACGCCGCTACCGCCGCCAAGACGCCATCGGCACCCCGCTGTGCGTCACGGTCGACCACGATTCCCTCACGGACCGGGCCGTCACGGTGCGCGACCGCGACACGATGACCCAAATCCGCATCCCCATCTCCGAGCTCGCGGCCCACATCGAATCCCGCGTAGGCCTCGCCTCCCTGTTCGCCTGACCATGCACCTCTCCGACCTCGACCTCGAAGGCCGCCGCGCGCTCGTCCGCGTCGACTTCAACGTCCCCCAAGACCCGGACGGCCACATCACCGACGACACCCGCATCCGCGCCGCGCTGCCCACCATCCGGGCACTCCTCGACGGCGGCGCCTCCGTCGTGCTGATGAGCCACCTCGGCCGGCCGAAGGGCATCACGCCGGCGCTGACCTTGCGGCCGGTGGCAGAGCATTTGGCCCGGCTGCTCGGTATCCCGGTGGCGTTCGCTCCCGACTGCGTCGATGACAAGGCCCTCGACGTAACGCAGTCGCTGCAGCCCGGCGAAATCGCCCTCCTCGAAAACCTCCGCTTCCACCCGGAAGAGGAAGCGGGCGACGAGTTCTTCGCAGGCCAACTCGCGGAAAACGGCGACCTCTACATCAACGATGCCTTCGGGACTGCGCACCGGGCCCATGCCTCGACTGCAGTCATCGCCCGGTTCTTCCCAGAGGACAAGGCCTTCGGACTGCTCATGGCGGCCGAAATCGAGGCGCTCGACCGGGTCCTGGCGCGGCCCGAACGCCCGCTCACGGCGCTCATCGGCGGCGCAAAAGTCAGCTCGAAACTCGCCATCATCGAGCACCTCATCGGCACAGTCGACCGACTAATCATCGGCGGCGGGATGGCCTACACGTTCATCCAAGCCCAGGGCGGCACCACGGGCACCAGCCTCGTCGAGCCCGAGCTCGTCCCGAAGGCCCGCGAAATCCTCGCCCGCGCCGCTACCGCAGGCACCCAGCTGATGCTCCCGCACGACACGCTTGCCGCCGATGCCTTCGCCGCTGACGCCACGACGCAGCTCGTGGCCACCGCCGCCATTCCCGACGGTTGGATGGGCCTGGACATCGGGCCAGAGACACAGCGCGCGTTCGCGGAGGCCATTCTGTCGTCGCGCACGGTGCTGTGGAACGGGCCCATGGGCGTGTTTGAGTGGGAGCGGTTCGCCGGAGGGACACGTGCCGTGGCCGAAGCGCTCGCGGAAGCGACGGCGGCGGGGACCTTCACGCTTGTGGGGGGCGGAGACAGTTTGGCAGCGCTCGCCGCGACGGGATTGAGCGACCGCGTGAGCTACATCTCGACCGGCGGCGGGGCGATGCTCGAATACCTCGAAGGCCAGGTGCTCCCGGGCATCGCGGCGATCCAAGACTGAGCGACATCGCCGAAATCTACGTCACCTTTGTGGCATGGATTTCCACGCGACTGCTCCGCTGTTTGCGGGCTACGATCCCGCGGAGGGCGGTGGGGCGGTGAAGCCGCCGATGCATTTGGCTTCTACCTTTTGCTTCCCCTCGGCCGCTGCGGCAGCAGCCCACTTCGAAGCGTCGCAAGGCCTTCGTGAACCGGTCGAAGGCTACATCTACAGCCGGCTCTCGAACCCCACCCTCGAGGTCGCAGAAAAACGGCTTGCCGCGTACGACGGGGCCGAGGCTTCGTGCCTGTTTTCCAGCGGGATGGCGGCGATTTCCACGGCCGTGCTCGCCTGGTCGAGCCCGGCGCGGCCGGTGTGGGCCGTCGGATCGCTGTACGGCGGAACGGACCGGTTGTTTTCGACCGTTTTGCCGGAATGGGGCATCCCCGTGCGGCGCGTTGCACGGGTCGGGGAGTTAGAACAGGAAGCCGGCTTGCCGGGCGTCCTGTACCTCGAAACCCCCGGAAATCCGACCATGGACGTGCACAGCATCGCCGATGCGGTGGCGTGGGCACGTGCACACGAGCGGCCCGATCATCCCATCCAGGTGCTCGTCGACAACACCTTTCTCGGACCGCTTTTACAACGTCCGCTGGCGCTGGGCGCCGACCTCGTGCTGTATTCGGCGACGAAGTACCTCGGCGGGCACAGTGACGTGGTGGCCGGGGCGTGTTCCGGCGCGAAGGCGACCACCGACCGGGTACGGCACTACCGCCACCTGCTGGGCGGCGTGCTCGAACCGTTCTCCGCGTGGCTTCTCGCCCGTAGCATGGAGACGCTCGAGCTTCGGGTGATGAAACAACAGGAGCAAGCGGCTGAGGTACTCGCGTTCTTGCGCACCCATCCCCGGGTGGTGCGGTTGCGGTCCGTACATCCCCTCGATTGCGACCCGCAGGCCGCCCCCATCCAGGCACGCCAAACCACCGGACACGGCTCCATGCTCGCCTTCGAAGTCGCCGGCGGCCGGAAAGCGGCCTTTGCGGTGCTCGACGCGTTGCAAACGATCCGGCTTGCAGTAAGCTTAGGTTCCACTGAGTCGCTGGCCACCCACCCGGCGAGCACCACCCACAGCGCGATTCCGGCGGAAGACCGGGAGCGGCTGGGCATCAGCGAGGGGATGATCCGGCTCAGCATCGGGCTGGAGCCGGTGGAGGAGCTGGTGACGGATTTGGGCCGAGCGCTCGACGCACTCGGGTGAGGGTTAGGGCGCGGGAAGTTCGGCCACGCGCCGTCCGACCGCGTCGAGCAGCTCGGAAAGCGCCCCGCCTTCCGATGTCGCCGCCCACACCTGGGCCCCTGTTTCGCAGGCCACGAGTTTCGCACTGAGGAACGTCCGACCCCCGACGCACGATTCCCGAAGCAACACGACGGCCTGGGCACCGGCCAGCGAGCCCGCTTGCACGATGCCGGACTCCTCGTACAGGCCGTCCATCGACCGCCGCTGCTCCGCCAGCAGCGCGTCGAGGGCACGCCGCTCGAGCACCCGGTAGTGGCGCAGCAACCGCACCGCCGCGAGCTCTTCAAGCGCGAGCGGATCGCCCGCTCCCCGGCACGTGGACGCGCTCAAGG
This sequence comes from Flavobacteriales bacterium, assembly GCA_049454255.1. Taxonomy (GTDB): domain Bacteria; phylum Bacteroidota; class Bacteroidia; order Flavobacteriales_D; family Sanyastnellaceae; genus CAMCYM01. The sequence continues at coordinate 1,621 of JBMTYE010000054.1, read as the reverse complement.
CCACCACGAACACGTCCCGGATGCCCCGGTGCTCCTCGGGACGCAGGGTCACTTGGACACCAGCAGGTTCGGCCACAGAAGCACTTGAGGGTGTAGTCAGTGCAGCCGATGATGCGGCGGATGTCGGAGGCAGAACCGGCTGCAACTGCGCATGCCAAACCGGAGGATAGCCCAGCACCCACGCCCACAGCGGCCACACCACGATTCCACCGATCGCCGCGCCGACGTTGACACTCTTTGCCTTGTGGATTACGCCCTGGTAAGGCCGATAGTCAGGATGCTCAAGCTGGACGCCGAGCGAGTATCCGGAGATCTTCGCATCGCGGTGCGCGTAGGGCGTGCGGCCCACTTCGACCCCGTCCAGCTTCACCCGGGCCCCCGAGGGCGTGCTTGTGATAAGAACTTGGCTGGAACAGCCCACGAGCACCAGTGCGATGCCCGCCAGCAACGCCGCTTTCACGCCTCGACGACGCGGAATGCGTAACGCTCCATGATGGGGTTTGCCAGCAGTTTCGCGCAGGCCTCTTCCACCTTCGCTTCGGCTTCCTGTCGCGTCGCGGCATCGACTTTCAGCGTGATGTGCTTGCCCACGCGGACCTCGCCGATTTCCGGCAATCCGATGTGTTTCATGGAATTCGAAACGGCCTTGCCTTGCGGATCCAGCAGCGCCGGCAGCGGCATCACATCGATTTCAGCGGTAAATTCCATGGCGATTCAGGGGATGTAGGGGTTAACGGGTCCGGAACCGCCCAGCCAGCTGGCCGGCCCCGTTCCAAACCGCATACAAAAGTAACACGGCAAGCACTGCGACGCCTCCCCACCACACCGGCATTCCCGCCCCCAATGCGATCCCCGTCCCGCCCAGCACCCCTCCAGCCACCCCGAGCAAGTTCCGGCGCGACCGGTCCCATGTGGCATCCATTCCCCACCCCTTGAAATCCGGCAACGGCCAGCGCGACACCATCGCCCACGGCACGGCCGTCACCCCCAGCAACCACGCCACGCCGACCACGCTATCCGGCCCTCCCGCTGCTGCGATGGCCCACGTGCCGATCCACCAAACGGCCCCAGCAGGCGCAGGAAGTCCCGTAAATCCGTGGGTGGTGCCAGCGGGCGGTGACGCGGCAGAAACGTTGAACCGGGCAAGCCGGTACGCTGCGGCCGCAGACATGGTGAGGCCCGCCGCCGCCAGCGCCAGCGGCGCGTTTGGCCAAACCTCCCGCGCAATCACCCACGCCACGAGCGACGGAACCACGCCGCTCGTCACCCCGTCCGCAAGGCTATCGAGCTGGACCCCAAGCGGTCCCGCCACCCCGAGCGCACGCGCAGCTGCCCCATCCACAACATCGCACAGCAAACCCGCTCCCCACAGCACCAGCAGCACACACGCCTCCGCCCCTTCGATGAGGCCGATGGCGACACCCACCCCGGAAAGCAGGTTGCCCAAGGTGAAGGCATTCGGGATCCACGCCCGGAGATTCTGCATGCCGCGAAGGTACTCCGGTGCATTTGAACCGCGTCGAACCGCAACTTCTGGCCTAGAAATGCGTATCTTTGCGCTCCCGTGGTCCGATGGCCGAGTGGCTAGGCTCAGCTCTGCAAAAGCTGCTACAGCGGTTCG
>JBMTYE010000053.1:0-8513 GCA_049454255.1 Flavobacteriales bacterium | reverse complement strand
ACGGGCACGAGCCAACTCTACCAAGGGAACTGGACCGTGCCGGAGGATGTACGCGGCGTTTGGCACCTGGCCATCGACGCGGTGGATGCCGAGGGAAATGAAGCGGAGACGGTCGTGCTCGATGTACACATCGCAAACGCCATCATTCCGCTGTTCGAGCTGGGGACATGGGCGGAAGACGCGGTGTGGGCGGCAGGGGCGCAGGTGCCATTTGCCGGGACCGTCAGCGATTCCGACGGGCTCGCGGCCGTCGAGGTGCACGTGGAGGACGAGGCCACGGGAGCGACCCTGTGGGAGGGAAGCTGGGATCCGGCGGGGGCGGTGGAATTTGATTTGGCCGCGGCAGTGGTCGCACTGCCAGCGGGATTCACCGGCGCAGCACACGTTCACCTCCGCGCGGAAGACACGGCCGGCCGCGTGTGCGAAACCGGATTCGAAGCCAGCGTCGAGTAACCTCGCGCGGCAGTCTGCGTACCTTGACCCCATGGGAGAACGGCTTGCTTGTCCAGGGGAGTTAACGGTTCTGCAGCCTGCGGAAGTGGGCCCAGCGGACCGGGCGTTGCTCGATGTGGCCTTTGCGGCGGCACAGCACGCGTATGCTCCGTATTCGCACTTCTTGGTGGGAGCGGCTGTGTTGCTGGCGGATGGGCGGGTCGTGACCGGCTGCAACCAGGAGGATCCGGCCTTCCCGTCGGGCCTGTGCGCGGAGCGGGTGGCCCTGTTTGCGGCGGGAGCCGCTGCGCCGGGGGTGGAGATTCGCACGGTCGCCATCGTCTCCCCCGTGTCCACGCCGCACACCAGCTTTACGCCGTGCGGGAGCTGCCGCCAGGTCCTCCACACCTTCGGCTCCCGCCAAACCGCAGCCTTCCGCATCCTCTTGCAGGCCGCCGACGGCCCGGTCGTCGAAGCCTCGGGACCGGAGGTTTTCCTGCCGTGGGCGTTCTCGAGCGATGCTTTAGGGTAGATTCGCGGCCATGGAAATCCTGTCGAGCCTTCTCGGCATCGTGACGCTCCTCGGGCTCGCGGTGCTGTTCTCGCGCAACCGCAAGGCCATCAACCTCCGCACGGCGGCCGGGGCGTTCGGTATCCAACTCGCCATCGGCGCCCTCGTGCTCTACGTCCCCTTCGGCAAGCGGGCGCTCCAGGTGGCCTCCGACGGGGTCGGGCGCGTCATCGGCTACGGCAACGAAGGCATCAGCTTCCTGTTCGGCGGCCTGAACGACGGCAAGATGTTCGAGCTGTTCGGCAGCGGCGGCTTCATCTTCGCCATCCGCGTGCTGCCGGTGATCGTGTTCTTTTCCGCCCTCATCAGCGTGCTGTACCACATCGGGGCCATGCAGGCCATCATCGGGGTGCTCGGTGGCGGGATGCGCCGGTTGCTGGGCACGTCGCGCACGGAATCGCTTTCTGCGACGGCAAACATTTTTGTGGGCCAAACCGAAGCCCCCCTCGTCGTCCGCCCCTACATCGCCGGCATGACCCGCTCGGAGCTGTTTGCCGTGATGGTCGGCGGCCTAGCTTCGGTGGCGGGCAGCGCCGTGGCGGGCTATGCCGCCATCGGCGTCCCCCTCGAGTACCTCATCGCGGCCAGTTTCATGGCGGCTCCCGGCGGCCTCCTGTTCGCAAAACTGCTCCTCCCGGAAGTCGAGCGGCCCCAGGACGACCCGGCCCTCGGCCACGCCGCCCCGGAAGACCGACCGGCAAACGTCATCGACGCCGCCGCCACCGGAGCTTCGGCCGGACTTCACCTCGCCCTCAACGTGGGCGCCATGCTCTTGGCCTTCGTGGGCCTGATCGCGTTGCTGAACGGCTTGCTCGGCGGAGTCGGGGGCTGGTTGGGCATGCCCGACCTCACCCTCGAGCTGCTCCTGGGCTACGTCGGAGCGCCGGTTGCCGCCTTGATCGGGATTCCGTGGTCGGAGGCGGTGGTGGCGGGGTCGTTTTTGGGCCAAAAATTCGTCATCAACGAATTCGTGGCCTACCTCAACTTCGCCCCCTACCTCGGCGACGCTCCGGCGGTGGTCCTCAGCGACAAGACGCGCGCCATCATTTCCTTCGCACTCTGCGGCTTCGCGAACTTGTCGTCCATCGCCATCCTGCTCGGCGGCATCGGCTCCATGGCCCCGGCGCGTCGGGCAGAAATCGCGCGGCTCGGTATGCTCGCCGTGCTCGCCGGCACGATGTCTAACCTCATGTCTGCCGCCATCGCCGGGCTTTTTATCTCGCTATGACGGACCGGGAGCTGCTCGCCTTCCTCGATGTCACCTCGCTCACCGGCGCCGAGTCGGAAGCCGAGGTGCTCGCCCTTGCTGAGCGGCTCCAGTCATCCCCGGTCGTGCCCGCGGCCCTCTGCATCTACCCGACCCACCTCGCGGCAGTCGCGGCAGCCCAACCGTCCCGGACGTGGGCACTGGCCACGGTCGTGAACTTCCCGACGGGCTCGCTCGACCCCGATGTGGTCGGGCGGGACGTCGAGCGGGCGGTCGCCGAGGGAGCGCAAGAAATCGACGCGGTGCTCGCTCTGGATGCCTTTTTCGCCGGCGACCTGGGTCGTGCAGCCGCAGTTTTCCACGCCGTCCGGGCCGCAGCTCCGGCCGCCTGCTTCAAGGCCATCCTCGAAACGGGGGACGTCCGGCACCGGCCGGGAAGCTGGGGCCGCGCAGCAGATTGTGCGCTCGAGGCCGGCGCGGACTTCCTGAAGACCTCGACCGGCAAGGTGCCGGTAGGAGCGACGTCTGAGGCCGTCGACGTCCTGCTCGACGCTATCGGCGCTTCCGCCGTGGGCCTGAAGGTGTCCGGCGGCATCCGGACGTCCGAAGCTGCTGCTGCCTTTGCCGCCCAGGTGGCGGTCCGTTTTCCGAACTCTCCCTTGCTTCCGACGCGGTTCCGCATCGGAGCATCTGAACTCTTTAACCTGTTGACCCACCGTGCTCGTCTCTGAATTCATCCGCCGCAAGCGCGACGGCGAGGCCCTCTCGTCCGACGCCATCCGTTCGTTCGTCGCCGGCATGGCCGACGGCACCATTCCCGACGCCCAAATCGCCGCCTTCGCCATGGCCTCCCTGTTTCGGGGCCTCACCTCCGATGAAGCGGTCGCCTTCACCTTGGCCATGCGCGACTCGGGCAAGGTCCTGCGCTGGGATGCCGGTGCGCTCGGCGGTCCCGTGGCGGACAAGCACAGCACCGGCGGGGTGGGCGATGCGGTGTCGCTCGTGCTCGCCCCGATGGCCGCTGCGTGCGGCGTCTTCGTGCCCATGATTGCCGGTCGCGGCCTGGCCCACACGGGCGGGACCATCGACAAGCTCGAGGCGATTCCCGGCTACACGACGGCTCCAGGAATAACTCGTTTTCAGGAAGTTGTAGCCTCCGTCGGCTGCGCCATCGTCGGCCAAACCCCGGAACTCGCCCCCGCCGACGGCCGCCTCTACGCCATCCGCGACGTCACCGCCACCGTCGAACAAATCGGACTCATCACCGCCAGCATCCTGTCGAAAAAACTTGCGGCCGGCCTCGGCTCCCTGGTGATGGACATCAAAGTCGGCTCGGGCGCCTTCATGCCGAACGAAGAAGTCGCCCGCGCCCTCGCGGACTCCCTCCGCACGGTTGGCGCCGGAGCCGGCCTGCCCGTTCGGACGCTGCTCACCCCCATGGACGAGCCGCTGGCGGACGCCGCCGGCAACGCGCTCGAAGTCGCTGAGGCCGTGGCCCTTCTCCGAGGTGAGGTCCGGTCCCCGGCACTGCTGGAGGTGACCTTGCGCCTCGGGGAAGAGTTGCTGCTGGGCGCCGGAGTGGAAAAGGATCCAGATGCCGCCCGGGCGCGGCTCGTCGGCGTGTTGAAGTCCGGTGCCGCGGCAGAGCGCTTCGGGCGCATGGTGGCGGCGCTGGGTGGCCCGGCCGACTTTGTGGAGCGATCCGCGCAGTATTTGCCTGTGGCGCCGGTGGTGTTAGAGGTTTGGCCCGCGGCGGTGCACAGCGGCAAGCTGCTTGCCCGCATCGATACGCGCCGCCTGGGACTGGCCGTGGTGGAGCTGGGAGGTGGCCGCAGCCGCGGTGGCGACTCCATCGACCCGGCCGTCGGCATCGACCGTTGGATGCGCGTGGGCATGCCCATCGACCCCGCTCGGCCGCTTGCCCGCGTCCACGCCCGCACCTTCGCCGCCGCCGCTCGCGCAGCCGATGCCGTCCGTGCGGCGTGCACCTTCGCCGCATGAACCTGACCCCTGTCGGTGTGTTCTAGGGTCATGGTGAAAGTTAAGGTCTTCGATTCCACCGAGGCACGGGCATCCGCCCGCCGCCCGGCCCCCGCGCCCCCCACCGACGCCGCGGCCTTCCACGCCGTCGTGGAGAGCCGGCGCAGCGTGCGCATCTATTCGGACGACCCCGTTCCAGAGGACGTGGTGGCCCGGTGCATCGACGCGGCCCTGCTCGCTCCGAGCTCTTCGAACCTCCAAACCTGGCAAATCCACTGGGTGCGGTCGCCCGAGAAAAAGGCCGCCCTGGTCGAAGCCTGCCTCGGCCAACCGGCAGCAGCGACGGCCCAGGAGCTCTTCGTCTTCGTGGCCCGGCCGGACCTTTGGCGTGCAAACAACGACCGCATGCTCGCCCGCCTCGACGCCGATCCGAACATCCCCGAGCGCGGCAAGCAGTACTACCGCGTCATCACGAAAATCGCCTACAACCAGGGACCTTTCGGGCTACTCGCACCGTTCAAGTGGCTGTGGTTCACTCTGCGGGGCCTCACGAAACCGACGCCGCGCGAGCCCATCGGCCTCGGCCACATGCGGATTTGGGCGCACAAGTCGACGGCGCTCGCCGCGGCCCACTTTATGCTGGCGTTGCGGGCGGAGGGCTTCGATTCGTGTCCCATGGAAGGCCTGGATTCCGCTCGGGTGAAGCGGCTTCTGGACCTACCTGCCGCGGCAGGCATCTGCATGGCGGTGTCGGCGGGCAAGCGGGCGGAAGGCGGGGTCTACGGACCGCGCTACCGGTTCCCGCGCGAAACCGCCGTCTTCGAGCACTGAGCGCGAGCGAGTTCGTGGGTGCAACTTCTGCAGGTGCAGGGGTGTTGTTACATTTGGTCTCCGCCTAAGCGAATTTGCGCATGCCCAGTTACTTCCGAAGACTTGAGCTTTGCCTGTGGTTTTTGCTGCTCTGCTTGCCGATGCGCGCCCAATTCACCACCTCGGGGAATGCGAGTGCGGTCGGAGGGCAACCCGGGTGCTGGAACTTGACCCAGAACAGCGCGAACCAGTCGGGGCAGATTTGGAGCACCACGAATGTCGATGTCAATCAATACTTCGACATGCTGGTGGAAGTTCGGTTGAGCAACAACTCGAACGATGCGGGCGCGGACGGCATGGCGTTCGTGCTGCGGCCCTCTTCCGCGCCTGCTACGGGCACCGGCGGAGGCCAAATGGGCTTCGGGGGCATCACGCCGTCCCTCATCGTCGAACTCGACACGTACGTGAACAGCGGAGCCCCATCGTTTGACCCCAACACTGACCACATCGGGGTGCAGAAGAACGGGTCGAACGTCCACGCAGCCCCGAACATGATTGCCGCCCCGGTGTCCGCGCTGAATCCGGTCGGCAACATCGAAACGGGCAATTGGTACACGCTACGCGTGACTTACAACCCCGATACGGACAACCTGAAGGTCTTCTTCAACTGCGTCGAGCGCATCTCGACCACGGTCGATTTGGCGGCCATCCTCGGAACAAATCTGGTGCGTTGGGGCTTCACGGCTGGCACGGGCGGGCTTTCGAACCAGCACCGCGTGTGCGATCCCGTGTGGGTGTCCGGCATGGGAAATTTTCTCCCAGCATCCACGACAACCTGCGCAGGAGCACCATCGACGTGGACCATTCCGGCGGGCATTACAGGAGTTTCGTGGTCGCCCGCTGCGGGGCTTTCCGCCACCACCGGGTCGACTGTGACGGCGTCGCCCACCACCACCACGACGTACACTGTTACCTACAACAACCTGTGCAACTCTCCCATCACGGAGCAGTTCACGGTAAACGTCGCCGCCCTTCCCCCGTCGCCGAACCCTGTCGCCGCCGTGAGCTGCAACGGCACGCCCGTGGTTCTTTCGAATGGGCCATGGACGGGGAATGTGGTCGGCACGTGGGCGGACGGGTCGACCGCGTCGTCGCTTTCTATTACCGAAAGCGGGACCTACACGTTAGCTTTAGTCGACACGGTGCTGGGCTGCACGGCGTCGTACTTCACGAACGTCAGCGCAATCAATTTGGCGCCCGTGGCGCTCGGGCCTGACCTCACGGTCTGCCCAGAAACGGAGGTGGTGCTCAACGGTTCCGGAGGCAATATCGGGGTGAGCGTCAGCTGGAACGGGGTGCCTGGGGTGCCGCTTTTCACGGCCTCGAATCCAGGCACCTACATCGCCGTGGCCTCGCAAGGGCCATGTTCTGTGCGGGATACGGTTCAGATTGCGTGGCATCCGGAATACACCCCGGGTCTTCCTGCCGGTCCGTTAGATCTCTGTCTCGGTGGAACGCTGGACCTGGTTGCCGAGGATGCGGGGTGGACCGGAGGGCCAGTGGATTTCGAGTGGTCCACAGGAAGCCATGCGCCGGATCTGACTGTGGATGCGACCGGGATGTATGGGGTCAGCGTGACCACCGATACGGGCTGTTCGTTTACCGATGAAGTGGAAGTGGTCGCTTCGCCGAACCAAGGCGTCGACCTCGGCGCCGACCTGACGCTCTGCAACACGGCTACCGAAGTGCTGTCCAGCGGCTACCCGGCGGCCCATACGGCCTGGACATCGCTGACGACCGGTGGGCCGGAGGTGAATGCGGCGACGTATCCGGTGGGAGGGGAGGACGAGGTGGTGGCCGTCGAGGTGACCTACGGGCTGTGCATCAGCCGGGATACCCTCGCTGTGGATCACGTGCCGCTTTTCGATCCGGGCCTGGCAGCGTCGGTGGACCTGTGCCTGAACGACAGCGTGCTCCTCGTCGCTGCGGAGGGAGCGGACAGTTACACCTGGACCGGCGGTGCTTCAGGTACCTCGCTGTGGGTGAATGCGCCCGGTCTGTATTCGGTGTCTGCACCCATTTCCGGGTGTTCCCACACGGATGCCATCCAGGTCGTGCCCTCGGCGAACACGGGGGTAAGCCTCGGGGCCGATGCGGTGCTGTGCGACGGCAACACGTTCTCGGAGGCCAGCGGTTACTAGGCTTCTGAGACGGCGTGGTTCGTGAACGGCAGTGCAGCGGGCAATGCGGCGCTGTGGTCGGTGTCTGGGAGCGACGCGGTGCTCGTGGCCGAGGTCACCGTGGGCGCGTGTGTGGCCCGGGATACCGTCGCGGTGGACCACGTGCCGTACTTCGATGCGGGACTGCCGGCCACGGTGGAGGTCTGTGCCGGGGATAGTGTGTTCCTGTCGGCTGCACCGGGAGCGCCGGTGTACAGCTGGAGTACGGGGGCGGTGTCGCAGGGGATTTGGGTTGCCGCGGGCGGCAACGTGACCGTCAACACCCCCATCCAAGGCTGTCCGCACACCGACGCGACGCAGGTGACCGTCATTCCGCTGCCGCAGGTCGAGCTCGGGTCCGATCTGGAATTCTGCGAGGGCGAATCCGTGCTGCTGTCGACGGGTATTTTCCTGTTCGATGCGACCACGTGGTCGGACGGCTCGGGCGAACCCACGCTCGAGGTCGACGCCTCGGGACCGGTCAGCGTGTCGGTGACGGTAGACGGCTGTACCTCAGGCGATGCGCTGCAGGTCACGGTGCATCCGCTGCCGGTGTTTGAGCTGGGCCAGGACCGGATGCTGTGTCCCGACGAAACGGCCCTGCTGGCCACCGGGCCCATGCCGTCGGGCACCGCTGTCGTTTGGAACACGGGGACGACGGGCACCACCTACGAGGCCGAATCCACGGGCGTGTACATCGCCACCGCCACGCGCAACGGCTGCACGTGGTCCGACGAGGTCACCGTCGAGGTAGCGGATCGTCTCGTGGCCGACGTGCCGCTCGAGTTGCTCCTCTGCGAGGGCGAATCCATCCTCGTCACCGTGGAGAACGAGCCTAACCTGTTTCCCGAATCCTACCTGTGGAGCACCGGGGACGCCACTCCCGCGATTTCCATCGGCCGCCAGGGCAAATTCGATGTGACCGTCAGCAATGCCTGCGAATCCGTACTGTCTGAGTTCGAGGTGCGTCTCGAGCCGTGCGGCTGTGTGGCGTGGGTCCCGAGTGCCTTTACGCCCGACAACGACGGACGCAACGACGGCTTCAAGCCCGTGTTAAGCTGTGCGCCAGGCCTGTACACCTTCCGGGTCTTCAACGCGTGGGGCGAGCAGATCTTCGCCACGTCCGATCCGGATGCTGTGTGGATGGGCCAAACCGAAACCACCCCCGGCTCCGGCTCCCACTCCGGCTACTTCAGTCCGAACTCCCTCTACCGCTGGACCCTCGAGTTGACCTTCCCCGAAACCGACGACATCCGCATCGTCCAATCCGAAGGTACCGTGGTGGTAATGCGTT
>JBMTYE010000052.1:0-8567 GCA_049454255.1 Flavobacteriales bacterium | reverse complement strand
CACCGAGTCCAGGATGTCCGTGCGTTCGCGCACCTCGGCCGGCAGCTCGCTCATCTCGGCGATGCCGCCGGCGTTGTCGGCGATGGGGCCGAACGCATCGATGGCGAGCTGCATGGCCGTCGTAGCCATCATCGAGCAGGCGGCGATGGCGACGCCGTAGAAGCCGGCGAATTCGTAGGCGATGTAGATGGCGCTGGCAAACAGAAGGATGGGCCCGAATGTGGAGATCATGCCCGTAGCGAGACCGGCGATGATATTCGTGGCGGCGCCGGTGGCTGATTTTTGGACGATATCGAGCACCGGCTTCTTGCCGAGACCCGTGTAGTACTCCGTGAAGTACGAAATCACGCCGCCCACGACCAAACCGACGACGACGGCGTAGAAGACGTTGATCGAGCCGAAGGTCCGCGGTTCCTCACCGAAGAACTCCATCGTGAGTTCGGCCGGCAGCATCGTGTCGATCAGGAAGTAGCAGGCCACCGCCGTCAAGGCGATGGAGATCCAGTTGCCCCGGTTCAGGGCTGCTTGAACTGCCGCCTCTTTCGCGCCCTCGCTGACCCGAACGAAGAACGAGCCGAGGATGCTGAACACGATGCCGAGCGCAGAGATGATGAGCGGAAGCAGGATGGGGCTCATGCCGCCGTAGTTGTCCGTGATGGAGCCGCCCATGTCGTTGATGACGTAGTTCCCGAGGACCATGGCGGCCAGCACCGTGGCGACGTAGGAACCGAAGAGGTCGGCGCCCATGCCGGCGACGTCGCCCACGTTGTCGCCCACGTTGTCCGCGATGGTGGCGGGATTGCGCGGATCATCCTCCGGGATGCCGGCTTCCACTTTGCCCACGAGGTCGGCGCCGACGTCGGCGGCCTTCGTGTAGATGCCCCCACCGACCCGCGCAAACAGGGCGATGGATTCCGCTCCGAGGGAGAAGCCGGCGAGCGACTCGAGGATGATCGTCATGCGGTCAACGCCGGGCCAGCCGCCGGATCCCAGCAGGTAGATGAAGAGCACGCTCAAGCCGAAGACCGCGAGGCCCGCGACGCCGAGGCCCATCACCATGCCGCCGCCGAAGCTCACTTTCAGGGCTTGGGCGAGGGAGGAGCGGGCCGCTTGGGTGGTCCGCACGTTTGCCTGGGTGGCGATGCGCATGCCGATGTTGCCGGCCAGAGCGCTAAAGACCGCTCCGATGACGAAGGCCACCACGATGAAGGGTTCAGTCGTCGGGACGATCGAAGCGACCAGCCCGAGGAGCGCACCTGCGATGACCACGAAGATGGCCAGGATGCGGTACTCCGCCCGCAGGAAGGCCATGGCGCCTTCTTGAATGTGGGTGGCGATGGTGGCCATCTTCGCCTCACCGGCGGGTTGACGGCGGACCCAAGCGGCCTGCACGGCCATGTAAATCAGGCCCAAAACAGCCAGGCCAGGAACAAGATACAGCAGCGTTTCCATAGGATTCAGGTTCGGATTCAGGGTGCAGCCGCGGGGCGGCAGCGGTAGAGATTAGGCGACGTAGGCGACGTCCTTCACGGCCTGGACGATGTCTCCGGTTTGCGGGAGGGCAGCGTCGATGAGGGAGGTGGCGAAGGCGAAGGGGGTATCGCTTTGGCAGAGCCGGCGGATGGGGGCATCGAGGTAATCGAAGGCGTGGCGCTGCACGCGGTAGGCGATTTCCGAAGAAATGGACGCCACCGGGAAGCTCTCCTCCACGATCACCAGCCGGTTCGTTTTCTTGATGCTCTCGACGATCGTATCGAGGTCGAGTGGGCGGATGGTGACCAAATCAATCACCTCCACCTCAATGCCTTCTGCCGCCAGCGCGTCCGCCGCCGCATGGACGGTTTTCAGGATTTTCCCGAACGAGACGATGGTGCAGTCGGTGCCGGCGCGGCGGATGTTCGCCTTGCCGATGGGCACCAGGTACTCGCCGTCCGGGATGAGGCCCTTGTCGCCGTACATCTTTTCCGACTCCATCACGAGGACCGGGTCGTTGTCGCGGATGGCGGCCTTCAGGAGGCCTTTCGCTTCGTAGGGCGTGAACGGCGTGACCACCTTCAGTCCGGGGATGGAGGCGTACATCGATTCGAAGCTCTGGCTGTGGGTGGCAGCGAGCTGGCCGGCGGTGCCGTTCGGACCCCGGAACACGATGGGGACATTGTACTGGCCTCCGCTCATTTGGAGCATTTTCGCGGCGTGGTTGATGATTTGGTCAGCCGCCAGGATGGCGAAATTCCACGTCATAAACTCCACGATGGGCCGGAGCCCGTTCATCGCCGCCCCGACGCCGATGGCGCTGAATCCCAGCTCGGCGATGGGCGTATCGATCACCCGCCGCGGCCCGAATTCGTCGAGCAAACCCTTCGACGCCTTGTAGGCCCCGTTGTATTCAGCGACTTCCTCGCCCATCAGGAAGACGGACTCGTCACGGAGCATCTCCTCGCGCATCGCCTCGGCGACGGCTTCCCGGTACTGCACTTCGCGCATGGGGGTCGTTTTTGATTTGGTCGCCAAAGGTAATTCAAGCGGAGGAAGGTGGCGTAATTTCGCGCCATGAACATCCTCGTGTGCATCAGCCAAGCGCCCGACACGACGAGCCGCATTGCCTTCAAGGACGGCGATACCCGGTTCGACGAGTCCGGCGTGACCTTCATTGTCAACCCCTACGACGAATGGTATGCGCTCGTGCGCGGGCTCGAGCTCAAAGAAGCCCACGGAGGAACGGTGACCTGCCTCATGGTGGGCACGGCGGCGGTCGAGCCCAGCATCCGCAAAGCGCTGGCCATCGGAGCGGACGAAGCGGTGCGCGTCGACCTGGAGCCCACGGATGCCCTGCAAACGGCGACTGCCATTGCGGATCACGCCCGCGGCAAGGGCTACGACCTCGTGCTCTGCGGCAAGGAAACCATCGACCACAACGGCGGTGCGGTGCCGGGCATGGTGGCGGAGCTGCTCGATTTGCCCTACGTGCCGCTGGCCACGAAGCTGGACCGGGAAGGCAGCGGATGGGTCGTGGAGCGCGATGCGGCCGGGGGAACTGAGGTGGTGGGTGTGGATGGACCGGTCGTCGCAGGCGCGGCGAAGGGGATGGCGGAACAGCGCATCCCGAACATGCGCGGCATCATGGCGGCACGCACCAAATCCCTCGCGGTCGAAGCCTCGTCGGCTTCCGCCTCCACCTCTGTGGCCCAGTTCGCACTGCCCCCGGCAAAAGGAGCCGTCAAGCTCGTGCCGGCCGACCGCCCCGAAGAACTCATCCGTCTGCTCCGCGAGGAGGCAAAAGTGATTTGATATGGCCATTCTTGCAGCAATTCCAGTCCACGAAGGCCATGCCACGAAGGCGGGCCTCGAAGCCGCGTCGTATGCGGTCGCCCTCGCTTCTGCGCTCGGAACCCAGGCCGTCGCTGCCGTCAGCGGCACGCTTTCAGGCGACGGCGGCCTCGGCGCAGTGGGCATTCAGCGGGTCCTGCACCACGCCGGTTCCGGCGCGGATGGTGGGGCCGTGGCCCGTGCGATCGCGTCGGCCGCGGAGGCCGTCGGCGCCACGGCCGTGGGGGCTCCCCACGACGACTACGGCCGCGCCGTGGCGCCGCGCGTGGCGGTCCGCCTCGGAGCGGGTTGCGTGACCGGCGTGACGGCCCTGCCCGAGGGCGGCAACGTCCGGCGCGGGGTGTTCTCTGGCAAGGCGACCGCCCGGGTGGCGGTGGCCACGGACCGCGCCGTCTACACGGTGTCGCCGAACGCCTTCGGAGTCCATTCCACCGGTTCTGGAGCGGCGGCCGTCGAGGCCTTCGCCTGCGAAACCGGTCCGGACCGCGTTCAGGTCCGCAGTTTCCGCGCAGCAGGTGCGGGGGGCGGCGTTCCGCTGCCTGAAGCCGAGCGCGTCGTGTCGGCAGGCCGGGGATTGAAGGGGCCGGAGCATTGGGGCATCGTGGAGGATTTGGCGCGCGCCCTCGGCGCGGCGACCGCCTGCTCCCGCCCGGTGAGCGACATCGGCTGGCGTCCCCACCACGAGCACGTCGGCCAAACGGGCATCACCATCCGGCCGACCCTCTACATCGCCGTCGGCATCAGCGGCGCGATCCAGCACCTGGCCGGGGTGAACCAGTCGAAGGTCATCGTCGCAATCAACACGGATCCGGAAGCCCCGTTCTTCAAGGCGGCCGACTACGGCATCGTGGGCGACGCGTTCGACGTGCTGCCGAAGTTGACCGCGGCGGCCGAGGCCCTGCATTGATTTTTCGTTTCGGATGTGCAATTTTGACGGCTTAACCCTTTGTTGACGTGGCGATGCGCAAGGTCGATATGGAAATTGTGGACATCGCCCTGAGCGGTTCCTCCTCGGGTGCGTACGCCATGGTCCTCGGCGAAGTCGGCGGTTCCCGGAAGCTGCCCATCGTAATCGGAGGGTCTGAAGCCCAAGCGATTGCGATCGAGATGGAGAAGATGAAGGCGAGCCGTCCGCTCACCCACGATCTCTTCCGTAACGCGTTCGAGGTGTTCGGTTTGACGGTGACGGAGGTGTTGATTTACAACATGGTAGAGGGCATTTTCTATGCCAAATTGATTTGCTCCGATGGCGTGCGCGAGGAGGAAGTTGATGCCCGGCCGAGCGACGGGGTGGCGCTGGCCTACCGGTTCAATGCCCCCATCCGGTGCTACGAGTCGGTGCTCGATGCGGCGGGAATTCGTTCGGAGGATTTGGAGCGCGACGAGGACTTCGAGGAGGAGGAAGAAGAGCGGGTGGATGTGGCCCATGCGGGTCCGGTCGGTACGGGGTCGTTGGAGGAACTCGAGGAGGAGTTGCGCGATGCCATCGAGCAAGAAGACTACGAGCGGGCGTCGCGCCTGCGGGACGAAATCGAGCGCCGCAAGGGAAGCTGAGTCCGGCCGTACCTTTCGGCCATGGACAAGCCAGCCACTGTGCGGGTGGGCATCATCATGGGTTCTGCCAGCGATGCTCCCATCCTCTCTGAAGCCGCCCAGGTGCTCGAGGAGCTCGGGGTGGGGTACGAAATGACGGTCGTGTCGGCCCACCGTACGCCTGACCGCATGGTCCAGTACGCCCGGGAGGCGGAAGGACGCGGGCTCGACGTCATCATCGCAGGGGCCGGCGGTGCCGCTCACCTGCCGGGGATGACCGCCTCACTCACGGTGCTTCCGGTCATCGGAGTGCCCATCCACAGCCGCAACTCGATCGACGGGTGGGACAGCATCCTCAGCATCCTCCAAATGCCCGCCGGCATCCCCGTCGCGACGGTGGCCCTTGACGGGGCCCGCAACGCCGGCATCCTCGCGGCCTCCATCTGCTCGGCCTCGGATCCCCAGCTCCGCCTCCGGCTCGCCGCCTTCAAAGAGGCGCTCCGCACGGCGGTCGAAGCCCGTCTCCCGGAGGTGGAACGCAGCCGCCCCGCGTGATGCGTTCGGACGACTTTCTCACGCTCGACCCCGCCGACATGTCGGTGCTCGAGCTGCACCCTTACCTGCTCGGCACGGTCGCCCCGCGGCCCATCGCCCTGGCCAGCACGGTGGACGCCGAGGGCAGGCCGAACCTGGCGCCGTTCAGCTACTTCAACGTGTTTTCTGCGGCCCCGCCCGTCCTGGTGTTCAGCCCGGCGCGGCGCGGACGCGATAACACCACGAAGCACACGCTCGAGAATGTGCTGGCGGTGCCGGAAGTGGTGATCCACCTCGTGGACTACGCGCTGGTAGGCCAAAGCTCGTTGGCCAGCGCGGACTTTCCGGAAGGGGTGAACGAAATCGAGATGGCGGGACTCACGGCCCTGCCGTCGAAGTGCGTGCGGCCGCCGCGGGTGGCGGAGGCGCCGGTGGCCTTCGAGTGCCGCGTGGACCGTGTGGAGGCGCTTGGGGCAGGGGCGGGCGCGGGGAATTTGGTCGTGTGCGAGGTCGTGCGGATCCACCTGCGGCGCGACGTGCTGGGCCCGGATGGGCGGCCGAGTCCGCAGCTGCTGGACCTGGTGGGCCGGTGTGGAGGCGAGACCTACGTGCGGGCCAGCGGAGAGGCGTTGTTTGAGTGGCCCAAACCCAGCACGCGACCGGGCATGGGATTCAGCGCATTGCCAGCGGACATCCGGTTGAGCAAGGTGCTGACCGGGAATCATTTGGCGCTGCTGGCCGGCGAGGCGGCGTTTCCGGACGAAACCGAGGTGAACGAGTACAAGCTGCTCGAGCTGGCGGAGCTGTTTCTCGCCCACGACGGCCGGCCGAGCGAGCTCGAAACGGCCCTCCACCGCACAGCAGCGGACCTCCTCGACGCCGGGGACATCTCCGCCGCTTGGAAGTGCCTGCTCGCGTACAACGGCTGACCGGACTGCGGCGCTGTTCATAAATGTTCCGCGGCATTCCGCAGCGGGGAGTGCGCTGCGTGGACTACCTTCACCTCATGGCATTCGAATTGAAAGGCACGGTCAAGAAGATCTTTGACCAGCAGGATTTTCCGAGTGGGTTCTACAAGCGCGACTTCGTCGTCACCACGGAAGATCAGTATCCGCAAGACATCAAGTTTACGGCAGCGAAGGAGCGGACGGAGCAGCTGATGCGGTTCCGGGAAGGCGACCGGGTGAACGTGAAGTTTGACCTGCGCGGCCGGGAATACAACGGCAACTTCTACGTGGACCTGAATGCGTGGCGCGTGGAGGCGGCGGGAGAAGGGGCGCCAGTAGGGACTGCGGCCCAGCCTGCCTATGCGGCTGCGGCGATGCCGCCTGCGCCTGCCGTGGATTTGGCCGGCGGGGGAGCGGACGAGGACGACCTGCCGTTCTGAGGGAAGCGATGGCCGGCGGGGGAGGGAACAAGCGGCGGGCTGCGCGCAGCTCCCGTCCGGAATACGAGCTCTTCCATACCTACCGGTTGCCGAACGGGTTCCGCATCATTTGCATGGAACTCGACCGGCCCATCGTGCACTGCGGCCTGGTCATCCAAGCCGGCACGCGCGACGAACGCCCGGGAGAGGCCGGCGCTGCCCACTTCCTCGAACACATGCTGTTCAAGGGCACGGCGCGGCGCAAGGCGTTTCACGTGCTCAACCGGCTCGACAGCGTGGGCGGAGAGTTCAACGCCTCGACGTCGAAGGAAGACACCTGGATTACCGCGTCGCTGCTGGCCGAACACCTCGAGCGGGCCATCGAGCTGATGGCGGACATCACGTTTCACGCCACCTTCCCGGAGCGGGAGCTGGCGAAGGAGCGGGATGTGATCCTCGACGAGCTGCACGGCTACCTCGACAGTCCCGCGGACGCCATTTTCGACGAGTACGAGGAACGGCTCTTTGCCGGTCACCCGCTCGCCATGAACATCCTCGGCACGGTGGACAGTGTGCGTGCCATGGACCGCGCGACCCTGACCGGGTTCGTGGAACGCCATTACGTGCCGGAGGCCATGGTGATGAGTGTGGTGGGCGGCGTGGCTGCCCGGGAGGTGGAGCGGCTTTGCATCAAACACTTCGGGCCCATGGCCGCGCGCAAGGCGGACGTGGTGCGTGTGCGCCCCGAGCCGCTGCCCGTGTTCGACGTGCGGCTGAACAAGGACGTACACCAGGTGCACCACGTGATGGGCGGACTGTGCCCGGGCAGCGACCACGACGACCGGCTCACCTTAGCACTCGTCGCGAACCACCTCGGCGGACCCACGATGAACAACCGCCTGAGCCTCAACGTGCGGGAGCGCCACGGCATGGCCTACAACATCGAATGCGCCTACACGCCGAACAGCGATTGCGGAACGGTCGGCGTCTACTTCGGAACGGACGCGCGCCTGCACGACCGGGCGGAACAGCTCGTCCGCAAGGAGATACGGGCGGTCTGCACGCAA
The DNA here is from genome assembly GCA_049454255.1 of Flavobacteriales bacterium. Classification (GTDB taxonomy): domain Bacteria; phylum Bacteroidota; class Bacteroidia; order Flavobacteriales_D; family Sanyastnellaceae; genus CAMCYM01. The sequence continues at coordinate 740 of JBMTYE010000052.1, read as the reverse complement.
CGGCTCGGCACGCGCACCCTCCACGAAATCAAGCAGCAAATCGCCGGACACATCGCCTTGAGTTCCGACAGCGGCGCGAGCGTGATGACAGGCCTGGGAAAGAGCTACTTGCTGTACGACCGGGTGGAGCCCATGGAGGAGGTGTTCCGGGCCCTCGACGCGATCACGGCAGACGACGTGCTGCGTGTGGCGAACACGTGGTTTGACCCCGACGGGTGGAGCCACCTCGTTTACTTAAGCAACTGATATTCAGTTCGCTGAAATCCGGTGAACGTCGTTGTTGTCGCGTTCGATGCCGTTTTTCACGTGGCGGATTTTCAGGGCCAGGCCTGCCCATTCGCGTTCGCCCGCGGCGAGGAGGCGGCCGAGTGCCTCGTCGTCGTTGTCTGCGGCAAGGGCGATGTCGGCGGCCGTGCGCATCCCGTGTAGCCGCAGCCAACTGACGGCAGCCTCTTCGCCCTCGGCACCGCGCACGATGGCCATCAGGTGCGGGTGGCCGTTTGCCATGAGCCAATCGCGCGCCTCGCGCTGGTTGTGAAGGGCATGGGTGAAGATGGCGAGTTCCGGATAGCCGTTTTCTGCGAGCCAGGTGCGCAGCCCGGCGTGGCCGCCGATGGCTTCGCCCCAGGCTAAAATGACTTTCGCAGGCAGTTCCATGCGGCCAAGATAGCCACGTACCTTGTGTGCTGTGGGGAAGATGCTGACGAAGCGGTTTTTGTTGCTGTGCATCAGCACGTTGC
>JBMTYE010000051.1:0-8610 GCA_049454255.1 Flavobacteriales bacterium | reverse complement strand
ATAGTAGTGCGATTTGAATTTTGCTAAAATAAAAGAAAAAAACCGCCCTCAACCTCAACCTCAACCTCCACCCTCCCTCCGCATCCCAAAAAACCGCATATTTGCCCTACCCTTCTAGAATCCACCCACCGCGAACGACCCACTTCAAACTGTAAACTAGCGGCGAAGCCGCGAAAACTGTAAACTCCCTTCCTCCATGAAACACCTCCCCAAACGCACCTCGAAACCCCGCTCGAACGGACTCACCATGGTGATGGACAAGGGGTTGAGCATCCGTCAAGCGGAGGACATGGTCGACGTGGGCGGGCCGCACATCGATTTGGTCAAGCTCGGCTTCGGCACCTCGATGGTCACGCCGCGGGTCGCGGAGAAGGTCCGAATGTACCAGCAGGCCGGGATGGAGGTGTACTGCGGCGGGACGTTGTTTGAGGCGTTTTATGTCCGCAATGATCTGAAGGGGTACCTGAAGTACGTGCGGAGTTTGGGCATCGAATGCATCGAAATCAGCGATGGTTCCATGGTCATCCCGCACGATGAAAAGTGCAACCTGATTGCGACGCTGGCGAAGGATTTCAAGGTGCTGTCGGAAGTGGGATCGAAGGAGGAAGGCATCCTGATCAGCCCGAACAAGTGGATTCGCATGATGCAGAACGAGCTGGCGGCTGGAAGCTGGAAGGTCATCGCCGAAGCGCGCGAAAGCGGAACGGTCGGCATTTACCGCCCGAACGGCTCGGCCCACGTGCAGCTCATCAAGCGCATCCTTGCAAACGTCGCGCTCGAAGACATCCTGTGGGAAGCGCCGAAGAAGCCGCAGCAGGTGTGGTTCATCAAGCAGTTCGGGGCGAACGTGAACCTGGGCAACATCGGCCCGGAGGACATCATTCCACTGGAGACGCTGCGGATGGGCCTGCGCGGGGATACCTTCTTCGAGTATTTGCCCGAGCGCTTGGCCTCCGGCAAGCGCCAAACCTCCGACGACACCACCGACGACGAGGACGACGACGAAGCGCCGTCGTCTACCCGTGGAGCGCACGCCGCCGAGGACGTCACAACCACCGCCCCGCGCCGCAAGTCGGCCCCGGTAACCGAACCGTAACCGGCGATGGCTGAGGTGCCGGAAATCTCCGTTCAGGAACTCAAACGCTGGCGGGACGAGAACCGTCCCCACGCCCTGATTGACGTGCGCGAAATCCACGAAGTCGCCGCCGGAAACCTCGGCGGGATCCACATTCCGATGGCGTGGTGTTTGGCGCGCAAGCACGAGCTGCCGCGGGACATCCCGGTCGTGGTGCATTGCAAGTCCGGCGGGCGGGCGGCGGCTGTCGTCAGCGCGCTCATGCAAAAAGGCGGCTTCGACAACGTGTACAACCTGCGCGGCGGCATCACCGCCTGGGCAACCGAAATCGACAATCGGATTGAAATCGCCTAAAAACCGGTCGGTTACCGACTACCTGGGCATCTACGCCCGCGGCCTCACGATGGGCATGGCCGACCTCGTGCCCGGCGTCAGCGGCGGGACCATCGCCTTCGTCGCAGGCATCTACGACGAACTCCTCGGCACCATCGCCGGCCTGCGCTGGTCGCTGGTCCAGGACCTTTTCCGCGACGGCCTCGTGGCCACATGGCGCAAAGCGAACCTGACCTTTCTCCTCGTGCTCGGGGCGGGAATGCTCACGAGCATCTTCGCCCTGGCAAACGTGCTTCAGCATCTTCTCGCCGAGCATCCTGTCCAGATTTGGTCGTTCTTCTTCGGCCTGGTCGCTGCATCGGTCGTCCTCGTGGCGCGGTTCATCCCTCACTGGAATTCCGGCCTGCTCGTTTTCGGGGCCATCGGCATCGCCGCCGCGGGCTGGATCACTTCGCTTCCGCCACTGATGCAGTCGGATTCGCTGTTCTTTCTGGCCCTCTGTGGGTCCATCGCCATCATCGCGATGATTTTGCCGGGCATCTCGGGCAGTTTCATCTTGCTCATCTTAGGCGCCTACGCGCCTGTCATTCATTCGATTACAGAGTTTAATGTGCTTCGCATCGGCGTGTTCGGAGCGGGAGCAGTTGTGGGCCTGCTCGGGTTCAGCCGCCTGCTCCACCGCCTGCTCGAGCGGAAGCGCGACCCGACGCTGGCGGTGTTGACCGGCTTTTTGCTCGGGTCGCTGAATGCGGTGTGGCCGTGGAAGCAGAACGCGGAGATCCTGTACACGCATTCGGACGGGCGGCCGGAGTGGTTCCGCGTGAACGACATTCCGCCGGGATTCGAGGGGGCCGACGGCATCGGGATGTCGCTCGCCCTGGCGCTGGCGGGGGCCGTGACGATTGCCGCCATCGAGTGGGCGGGCACCTGGGCCGAACGTCGCCGTGGTGCGTGGGCCAAATGAGCCCCAAACACCTCGGCCTGCTCGGCCGTGCCATCCAGTATTCCGCCTCTCCTGATCTGTTTGCGGGCTTCTTCGCCCGCGACGGCGCTGCCGGGTCGACCTACCGCCTCTTCGAACTCTCCAGCGCCGCCGACTTCCCGGCGTGGGACGCCGCCCACCCCGAGGTCACTGGCGCAAACGTCACGGTGCCCTTCAAACAGGCCCTCCTCCCCTACCTCCACGACCTCACGCCGGTCGCCCGGACCATCGGCGCCGTGAACGCCATCCGCCGCACCCCGCACGGGTGGGAAGGCACAAACACCGATGCCGCCGGCTTCCTCGCCTCCCTCCGCCCCTTCCTGGCCTCCCGCCACGAACGGGCCCTCCTCCTCGGCGCCCGGGGCGCCGCCCCCGCCCTCCCCTACGCCCTCACGTCGCTCGGCGTCCGCGTCCTCACGGCCGCCCGCCGCCCCGACCCCGCCCGCGGCGTCCTCCCCCTGGCCGACCTCACGGCCGACGCCCTGCGCCACTTCCCCCTCATCGTCCAATGTACCCCCGTCGGCACCACACCCGGCGACTGCCTCCCTTTCCCGTTCGAGGGCTTGTGTCCTGAGCATTTGGTCGTGGACCTCATCTATTCCCCTTCGCCCTCCACCTTCCTTACACGCGCCGCCGCCCGAGGCGCCGAAGTCCACGACGGCATGGACATGCTGCGGGCGCAGGCGGAGGAAGGGTGGAAGTGGTTTGCAGTTGGCAGTTGACAGTTGGCAGTTGGCAGTTAGGGGTTGCAGCGGGGGCAGTGGCGGGGATCTTCGGCCGTCAAGCCGTGGGGATGGCGGACGTCAAGGCAGAAGCTGCAACTCCGGCACATGTAGGTGTAGGAAAGGATGGAAGAAGTGGGGGTGTTGCAGACACGGCAGGGAAGGCCGCGTTCAATTCCAGAAACATCAAATCCCGGGGTATCACAGGTGGGGCAGGTGGAGGCGACTTTCTCTACCAACCGATTGACTGCCTTGCCGAGGACACTCATGCGGGTGGGATTGAGGTGGGCGCGCATGTCGGTTTCGACCGTGGCTCGACCGTATGCGGCCAACAGGGCTGAAAAGACTGCAGTCAGCTGGGTCGGGTCCGTGATGCCCTTGATCATGTCGGTGGTCGATGCGGCGTCCCGGCGCAGAATCAGGGCATGGCTGGGGAATAGGGCACGCCGAGCGAAGTCCTCAAGTTCCGCGTGGGTAGTGACCTCGGCGCTGAGGTAGTTCGTCTCGAGCGCACGCTCGACTGCGACGATTTCGATTCCGTTGCGGGCGTCGAGAAGGCAAATGAGCTCCTCGTGGGCGGGAAGGAAGAGCGCGGTGGGGTGGGGACCGAAGGAGCCCTCGGTGGCGACGGCGAGGTCGCAGCCGGTGTGGGCGAGGGCGGCATGGCATTTGGCGCGTGCCGCAGCACGCGCATCCCCCTGCCGCTCAATTTCCCCAGTGAAGGTTCCGAACGCGTCCGTGTTCAACCCCTGTGCGACACGGATCCGGACTCCGAGAGCGCCTTCCAGCGCAGGTCCGATGGCCCGCTCCTTGCCGTGCATCGTTGCGATGACCAGGTCCCTGCCTTCAAAAAATCCGCTGACCCGGTGCATCGCGCGTCACGTAGGTTGCACGTCGATGTGCACGCGCAGCGTGATCCTGTCGCCGCCCGCTAAGACAGTGGATTTGAGATCGAAGAAGGCCTCCTGGAGCTGGGCGATCCTGCGTTCAGCGTGGGAGATGTCCTCTTCGGTAGTGTCACGGCCGATGGACTGTTCGATAGCGGAAATCTGCGCATGGACGTAGCGGGTGAGCAGGTCGATGGCCGATTTGGGGTCAAATGCACCATGCACTAATTCGAGGTGCATCGGTCGGTGGGTTGTTGCGAGGTTCATTGCCCTTGACCGAGTGAGAACGCCGGTTTGCCGTCGAATGCGTAGAGATTCTCCGTCTTGATGACGTCGATGCCCGAGGCCTCCGCCGCGGCGAGCAAGGCGATGATGTCGGATTTGGGCAGCGTGCTCCCCGAGGTGGGTTTGAAGCGGCACCGCCAGTGGTCCGTGCAGAAGGTCTCCGGGAAGCCGTCGGGATAGACCTTGATGCCGCGGTTCGTGATCATGCTGAGAGCGGCATGGGGTGTGCGCACCGGCTCGAGGAGCCGGGCCAAATCCGCCGCATCCCGCCCCCCCCAGTGCACGAACAAATCCACCCCTTGGAGCTCCTTCACCGCTGGCTGCTTCCGTTCGTAACGCGGTAGCCGCAGCGCTGAGTTCGTTGCATACCGCACCGGTTTCAGTCGCCGAGGTTCCTCGCCCAAATTCGCCACGACAGCTTCCGCGAACGCGCGGGTGCCCACCTTGCACGTGCTCACTCCTTCCTTGAAGATGTCGTAGGTGTGGATGCCGTCCTCGATGGTCTTCAGCCACGCGTTCTGAATGCGCTCGGCCACGTCGGACTGGCCGATGTGCACGAGCATTTGAATGGCGCCCTGCAGCAGGCCCGAGGGATTTGCCATGTCGAGGCCTGCCCTGCGCGGCGCTGAACCGTGGATGGCCTCGAACATGGCGCATTCGTCGCCGATGTTCGCCGACCCCGCAAGTCCGACCGACCCGGCGATTTGGGCAGCCACATCGCTCAGCACATCGCCGTACAGGTTCGGCATCACGATCACATCGAAGGCCTCTGGCGTGTCCGCCATCTTCGCAGCCCCGATGTCGATGATCCAGTGTTCGTTCTCGATTTCCGGATACTCGACCGCGATTTCATCGAACACCTGGTGAAACAGCCCATCCGTCTGCTTCATGATGTTGTCCTTCGTAAAGCACGTCACCTTCTTCCGCCCCATCTGCTTTGCATACTCGAAGGCGTACCGCACGATGCGCTCGCATCCGGGGCGGCTGATGAGCTTCAGGCACTGGACCACCTCGTCGGTTTGTTGGTGCTCGATGCCGGCATACAGGTCCTCCTCATTCTCGCGCACAATCACGATATCCATCGCCGGATGCTTCGTGTCCACAAAGGGAAACAGACTCATACAAGGGCGGATGTTTGCGTACAGGCCGAGGAACTTCCGGGTCGTCACATTCAGGCTCTTGTAGCCTCCCCCTTGCGGCGTGGTAATGGGCGCCTTCAGAAACACCTTGTTGCGGCGGATGATGTCCCAGGATTCCGCTGCGATGCCGCTGGTGTTGCCTGCGAGGTAGACCTGTTCGCCGACTTCGATTTCATCGATTTCGATGCGCGCGCCGGCCGCCTGCAGGATGTGCAGGGTCGCATCCATGATTTCTGGGCCGATGCCATCGCCCTTTGCAACCGTGATCCGTGTCATGGGGGAAAGAATTTGGGGCAAAGGTGAACGGTGCTATTCATAAATTTTCATTCAACTTTTTCATGCCTGCCATTGTTAAAGCTTATGTTCACCTGTGCCAAATGCAGTACACCCTCCACCAGCTCCGCATCTTCCTCCGCGTCGTTGCGACCCGCAACATCACCCGAGCCGCTGAGGAACTCCACCTCAGCCAGCCCGCCGTCTCCATCCAGCTGAAGAACTTCCAACGCCAGTTCGACCTGCCCCTGATCGAGGTCATCAACCGGAAGATTTACGTCACCGACTTCGGCCTGGAGATCGCTCAATCGGCAGAAATCATCCTGCGCGAAGTCTACGCGATTAACTTCAAGATGCACGCCCACGAAGGGCGACTCACCGGCAAACTCCGCATCTCCGCCGTCTCTACGGGCAAATACGTGGCCCCCTACTTCCTCGCGGGCTTCATGCGCAGCCACCCCGGGGTGGAGTTAGTCCTCGACGTCACGAACAAGTCCCAGGTCCTCACATCGCTCGAAGAAAACACCATCGACTTCGCCTTCGTCACCGTCCCCCCCGACCACCTCACCATCGACGCCGTAGAGCTTTTTGAGAACCGGCTCGTCCTCGTCGCAAACCCCACTTTCCTCCCTACCCTGCCCTCGCGCTCGCCCGACATATTCGAAGAACTGCCCCTCATCTTCCGCGAACGTGGCTCGGGCACCCGCCACGTCATGGAACGCTACTTCCTCGACCACAACCTCCGCGTACTTCCGAAGATGGTCCTCACCAGCAATGAAGCCGTCAAGCAGGCCGTCATCGCCGGCCTCGGCTGTTCCATCATGCCCCTCGTCGGCATCCGCAACGACCTCGCGAGCGGTAGGCTCCACATCCTCGACGTCGATGGCCTTCCTATATCGTCAACGTGGTCCCTCATCTCGCTTTCCTCCAAACGCCACACGCCCGTTGCGCAGGCCTTCCTCAGCTACATCGTCGAGCAGAAGGCAGAGATCATTGGGGAGCAGTTTGCAGTTTTCAGTTGACGGTTGGCAGTTGGCAGTTGGCAGTTGGCAGTTGGCAGTTGACAGTTGACAGTTGACAGTTGGGGGCGGTGTGGATAAGTTTCAGGGCGAAAATCATGTTTAAGTCACTGAATTTCGGTAACTTAAAGCATGGAAAAGCAAGCAGCAGTCGGCGAATTCAAGACCGAAACGAAGGCCATGGCCTGGGTGGTAGAAGTACGGAAAATGGTGTCTCAGGCCCCCTGTGACCTCGCCCTGAAGGACCAAATCCGGCGCGCGGCCGCCAGCGTCCTCCTCAACATCGCCGAAGGAGCCGGCTACCCGAATCCCCGATCCCAAGCCCGCCACTACACCATCGCCCGGGCCTCCATCGACGAGACCTTGGCCGGTCTGCGCCTCCTTGTCGCCGAGCGCTGCCTCTCCGATTCCGACGCACGCACCCTCGCTGCCTCAGCCGACGAAATCCGCCGCATGCTCTACGGCCTCATCCGCCACTCCAAACTGAAAACTGCCAACTGTTAAACTGCAAACTCGCGGCGCAGCCGCGCAAACTGCAAACTGAAAACTGAAAACTGCCTACTTCAACTCTAACCGCACCGCATCCGACCAGGCCGAGGGCGTGGCGGGGAAGTCGTGGCGGAAGGAGGTGGCGGCTTTGCGGCTGCGGAGTTGGGCGCGGACGGTGAAGTCGGTGCCGGCGTGGACGGGGATGCGGTAGGTGCCGGTGGCGTCCGTGGTTCCGGAGGCGAGGACGGCGAGGCCGGAGGCGTCGAGGATTTCGACGAGGGCGCTGGAGGCGGGTTTGGCATCCGCGACCACCGTGACGGTGAGCATGCCGGCCTGCGGAGAGAAGGCCCGGGCTCCGAGGTGGGGGTGGGCGGAGACGTCGGCGAGGTAGAGGTCGCGGTCGCCGAAACCGGTCGGTAGCTCCGAGGCCATCAGCAGCGAGCGGCCGTCCGCGGACAGCGAGAAGGTCGATTCCTCGCGGGGGCTGTTCACCGGCAGGCCGAGGTTCAGCGGAACGGACCACAGGCCGTCGACGCGCTCGGTGCGGTACAGGTCGTAGTTGCCGTAGCCGGGCAGGCCGTCGGAGGCGATGAAGAGGATGGTGCCGTCGGGGCTGGTTTGGACGAATTTCTCGTCGCCGGTGGTGTTGACGGTGGTCGCTAACGCCTCGGGCTTGCCCCACGCACCCGTGCGCGTCCGCTCGCTCACATACACGTCGCCGCGGCCGATGCCGGTGGGGCGTTCGGAGACGAAATAGAGGTACTTGCCGTCGCCGCTGACCGTCGCGGAACCTTCGAAGTAGCTCGAGTTGATGGGGCGCGGAAGGGGTGTGGCGGCGGACCACATCCCGTCGGCGTCGCGGCGGCTGACGCAGATGTCGCCCGCCAGGGCTTCGTTGTTCAGGTAGACGAGCAGCGAATCGCCGCCGCCAGGCCACGCGAGGGCGGCGTCGTGGCCGGTGGTGTTGATGCCGCCGGGCAGAAGGGAGCAACGTTCCCAGGTGCCGTCTTTGCGGCGCTGTGCGGTGTAGATATCGGAGAAGAAGCGGAAGTCGCCCGCCTCGTCGATAGCGTCGTTCAGGCCGCCGTCGCGGCGCGACGTGAACACAATCGCACTGCCGTCCGGCGCCCAAATCGGCGCCGCCTCGTCAAACCGCGAATTCACCTCCGCGCCGAGGTGGGTGACCGGGATCGAGAGTTTGCGCTCTTCGTCCGCCCACGCGCGACGGCTTTCGAGGGTGCCGCGGCGGATCGCCTCGACGTCGTCCTCGGTGGGGCGGCCGGACGTGGCGAGCGTGTAGGCCTGGATGGCTTCCTCGTAGCGACCGAGGCGCTGCAAGACCCGGCCGTACAGCAGGGCTTCGCGGCGGGACACCTCGGGGTCCGTGGAGGCCGCTTGGGTCAGGT
>JBMTYE010000050.1:0-8671 GCA_049454255.1 Flavobacteriales bacterium | reverse complement strand
CGATGCCAGGGGTTTTTTACCAAATGAAGTCGGAGTAGGGAATGAAGAATGAGCCGATCAGGCCGATGCCCACTCCGGTAGCAAGCCCGCTCTGGGGCGAGGGCGCGCGCAGACGCCGCAGCACGAGGTAGAAGAGGGCAGCGGTGAGGATGCAAATGAGCATGCTGCGGACGATGGCCATGACCATGTCGCCGTCTTTCACCGGTTCCCAGTGGAGCATGGCCCACGGTTTCCCTACAAATCGGGTGGCGTCCCAGCCGCCCGCGGCGACCTCTTCCGGGGAAGGTTGGCCGAGGTAGTACTGGCCAGCCTCCAGCTCGAAGGGCGCGAGCGCGGCGAGGATCTCGTCCTGCATCGGGGTGTAGCGGGAGGCCGGCTCGTGCAAGTTGACGATGGCGTAGCTGAGGAATTGCCAAAACCACAAGGTCAGGCCGCCTACCAAGGCAAAAATGAAGAGGCGCATGGGTGAGGGATTCGCGTGTGCAAGAAAGGACTTTTTCGTGTGGTGTGGCAAATCGGCGCAACGCGCTTGCGGATGCGCGAACTTTGGCGGCCATGGAAGGAGGACTTACGCTGGCGCGTGCAGCAGAACTGGATGCCGCCGATCCGCTGCACCGGTTCCGGTCGGAGTTTCGCATACCCTCGCACGACGGAGGGGATTGTATCTACTTGTGCGGCAATTCGTTAGGGCTTCAGCCTGTGCGGGCTGCGGAGGCGCTTGCGGTGGAGCTGGAGGATTGGGCGCGGCTGGGCGTGGAGGGCCATTTCCATGCGCGGAATCCGTGGTTGCCGTACCACGAGCGTTTTGCGGCGGGTTTGGCGCACCTGACAGGTGCGAAAGAAAGCGAGGTAATCGCAGCGAACAACTTGACTGTCAACCTCCATTTGCTGCTCGCCACCTTCTACAGGCCGGTCGGCACGCGCCGCAAAATCCTGATGGAGGCGAAGGCATTCCCGTCCGACCGCTACGCGCTCGCGAGCCAAATCCGCTTCCACGGCGGCGACCCCGTCCGCGACCTCATCGAAGTCGCCCCGCGCGAGGGCGAGCACATCCTGCGGACCGCCGACCTCGAAGCGGCCATCACCGACGCCGGCGACTCCCTCGCCACGGTCGTCATCGGCGGCGTCCACTACTTCACCGGCCAACGCCACGACCTGCGCCGCATCACCGCTGCCGCCCATGCCGTCGGCGCCACCTGCGGCTTCGACCTCGCCCACGCCATCGGCAACGTGCCCCTGAACTTGCACGCCGACGACGTCGATTTCGCCTGCTGGTGCGGTTACAAGTACCTCAATTCCGGGCCCGGCGCCGTGGCCGGATACTACGTCCACGAACGCTTTCACGGGCGGACGGACCTGCCGCGCTTCGAAGGTTGGTGGGGCCATGACCTCTCCCGCCGCTTCCTCATGGAGCCGGATTTCGTCCCCATGCCGGACGCCGGGGCGTGGCAGCTTTCGAACGCGCCCGTCTTCAACATGGCCATCCACAAGGTGTCGCTCGACCTCTTCCTCGAGGCCGGGATGCCTGCGTTACGTGCTCGCAGCCTGCGGCTTACCGCCGCCCTCGAAGCACTGATCCACCGGGTTTCCGCGGCCACGGGGGTGCCCATCACCGTCTTCACCCCGTCCGACCCCGAAGCCCGCGGCTGCCAAATCTCCTTCGCAGTCCCCGGCGGTCGCGCCGTCTTCGACCGGCTCACCGCCGCGGGGGTCGTCGCGGATTGGCGCGAACCGGATGCCATCCGCATGGCCCCGGTACCGCTCTATACCTCTTTCACCGACCTTGCACGCCTCGAAACCCACCTCGCCGCCGCCCTCCGTCCCTAACCTCAACCTCAACCTCCCCCATGCCCCGCTCCTCCCGCTTCGCAGTCTTCGGTATCGGCCGCTACGGTTCTGCCATCGCCTATGCGTTGGCGGCGAAAGGAGCCGAGGTGTTTGCGTTTGATGCAAATGAAGAACGGACTGAACGCATCAAAGACGATGTGGCCCTTGCCGTGACGCTCGATTCGACCGACAAGCGTGCGCTTCAGGCCCAAAAAATCAACGAGCTGGACGCTGCAGTGGTGGCGATCGGCGAGAACTTTGAGGCCACCGTTTTGACAGCACTCAACTTACTGGATTTGGGGGTGCCTCGGGTTATCGTCCGCGCAAACGGTGACAACCAGCTGCGCATCTTGAGCAGTTTAGGGATCGAAGAAATCCTCAGCCCAGAGGCGGAAGTTGCCATCGTCGTGTCCGAGCGCCTCATTCACCCAGGCATTCAGGGCCTGCTCAGGTTGCCAGACGATTTCGAGATCGTTGAAATCGAGGCGCCTGCGAACTGCATCGGCCGGACGCTTGGCAGCGTCGACCTGACAAACCGTTACGACCTGCGCCTCATCACCATCCGCCGCGAATTCGCGGAAGGCAAGAATGGGGAGCGCACGGAGCACATCCTCGGCGTTCCGAAGGCCGACACGGTCATCGAAGAGACAGACACGCTGGTTGTATTTGGTGCACGCGCAGCCGTGCAACGCTTTCTCGCTATAAACGGCTGATCATCATCGGAGTACGACTACAACTCCAGATTTTTCTTGCCATGGGCTCTTACCGCCGTAGGGATCCGTGAGGTACCTGTAACGCGCCCGCCAGAAATACGTGCCGTCCGCCGTGTAGTGCGTTCCCCCCGGGCTTTGGCCGTGCCAGTAGTCACCGACATCATCCGCGCGCCAAACCTCGCCCCCCCACCTATCCATCAGCACGAACTCCAGGTCGACCACGTTTCTTCCCTCGAGGCGCAGCACCTCGTTTGTGCCGTCGCCGTCCGGTGTGAACGCGCTGGGGACGAACAGCAGCGGCGTGGCACAGAAATCCGTCACCTGCGTAGTGGCGAGGGTCGTGCAGCCGATGGCGTTCGTGACAGCCACCGTGTACATGCCCGGTCCTTCGATGGACGTCAGCGGCCCCGCCGCACCGGTAGACCACGTATAGCCCGCATACCCCCCCGTCACCACCAAGTAGCGCGGCACGTCGGGGAAGTCTTCAAAGCACATCACTGTATCCGGCACCAGACTGACCTCCGGACTGGGCCAGGCCGTCACCGACCACGAAGCCGAGGACGAACACCCTGCAGCATCCGTAACTGTCGCCGTATACGTCCCACTGGTCGATACCGCCACCTGGGGGCCTTGCGAGCCATCCGCCCACGCAAAGGAAAACGGCGCCAGGGACGGATCGAGCGGTGCGGCCGTCAGGACCGCTCCATCGCCGGCACAGAAAAACGCCGGACCGTCCACCTCCGCTCCTGGGCCTGCCGAAAAATCCACGGTGACCGCATCCGAGCGGACACACCCTTCCGGCGAAGTGGCCGTCAACATAACCACCGCATCCGCCGTGACAGCTGCCGTTGTAGCGGCCCCCGGCACATTCCATACATACGTGTAATCCGCGGGTAGGTCTGGATCGAGTACGACGGTTTCGCCCGTGCACGCTGTCACATCTGGGCCTAAACTGAACGCAGGAAACAGCAGCTCGACCGACAGTCCCGCAGAAGCAGAACACGCCGCCCCGCCCGGACCAGACACCGTGGCCGTGACCGTGTAGTCCTCTGAGACATCGCCCACCAGCACCGGATTCGAAATGCTCGCGCTCGAGAGTCCCGTCGCTGGTGACCACGACCAGGTGACCGAAACCGGTGAGGTCGAAACCGCCTGCAGCTGCACGCCATCGGTGGTGCATAGCGCGAGAGGTGGACCTGCATCCACGCTGAACTCGGGATAGACCGTGATCGTGATGTCGTCGACGAACACTTGGCCCGTCGGAGAGACCATCGTCAAGGTCAGGGTCAAGGTCGCATCCGGCAGCAATTCAACGAGTTGCGCCGATGGATCGGCGAAGAGCTCGGGCGGCGACCACGCGTAGTTCCAGGCGGCCGGGTCTGTGCCAGGGTCCCAAACAGACACGTTGCCGTACAGGGTTATGGGGTTCGAGCCGCCGGCACAGAAGTAGTTCGCGGAGGTGGCGATGTAGGGGGTTTGGGCCGCCGCCCCGGCGGCCAAAATCAGACCAACCATCCCGAAAACTCCGCGCAATCCCATGACTTTAAGGTACATCGATTTGCGGCCAAACCACTTCCATCACCCAGTTCGCCCGCAGCTCGATGGCCTCGCCCCCGTGCAACGCTGGCTCAGGGGCACGCCACCGCGCCACGTCTACCCCGTCCCACTCCCCATTGCCATCCACATCGTGCCGCAGCAGCAGGCGCACCGGGCCCGGTGGCAATCCCATGAAGACGGCCCGATGGACCTCCGGCCCGATGGACTGCGCAGCCAGCACCGCCCCCGTGGCATTCAGCACCTCGAGCCAACCCGACGGGAAGCTGCCCACAGGCGTGATGTGAAGCTCCGCCCACGACTCCGGTCCGCGCACGGTCCACTGCCACGATGAAGTGTCCGCACGCTGCGTTGCGCCCCAGCCCACGACGGCCCCGGGAAGTGCTGAGACGCGGTACGTGCCCGGCTTTTCGTCGAGCTGCAAGCGCACCGTGCCAGGCCAGGCTCCGAACTCGACCTTCACCTCCACCGGCACGCTGTCGCGGGTCACGTTCCAGGCCGCCGGGTCAATCGAGGCGATGGGGCGGTTCCACTGGACTTCTCGGAAGGCCATCGGGGGAAGGTCACCTTGTAGCGGACGTAGCACCGGACGGGAATCCCAGCGCGAACCCCGAGCGACGAGCTCCACCGGTTCTGCGCGTCGGGCGGACCGGACGTCCACCGTGTCGATTCCGGGAATGCACCACCGCGTCGGGTACGGCCCTGGGCCGGGCATCCACGCCCACGCACTGTCTGCACCCCATACCGCCCGCTGCACCCCGTCAACTCCTGGCAACGGCTCCAACTGCATGCCCGCTCCCCCCTTGAGCACGAACCGGACAAACCCGGTCGAATCCCCCGTTGCCGAAAGCAAGGCGGGCAGGGGAAGCGGGGTGTCGAGGGCCAACCGGTGGCGCCCCGTATCACCCGCCTCCGCAAGCGGTTCGAGCACCGCCACGGCCTCGCCTTCCGTCCAGCAGTAGTCCCGGTCCGTGTCCGCCACCGCCCACACTCGGTAGGCACCTGGGGCCAGATGCTGGAGTGCGAAGTTCCCTTCGGCGTCGGTGACGGCCGTTCGATCCGGCTTGCGGCCCGCCCGCACCGAGTCGATCGGAACATCCGCCCGGTGTGCCATCGCCCGGACTCCGGCCACCCCGGCACCCGTCAGCCGGTCCACGACGCGGCCGTGCACCGCGAGTGTATCGAGCACCGGACCGGTCGAAAACGCCCACTGCACACCAGATGCCGGAAGGCCTTCGTGGAGATCCACGATGCCATCACCGAAGGCCACCACGTAAGTCGTTCCAGGAAGCAATGCTGCCGTCGGAAGCTCCAGCCGCATGCGTTTGCCGCGAACAACCGGGACGGGTGAGGGCACAATGGGGGGCGAAATCAGAAGTTGGGATGCGGCATTGCGCGCCACGATGTACTCGTCGAAGTCGAGCACCAGCACTTCCGGCCTGACGTTCACAGCGCCATACGTCGGACTGCCCGCAACCACCCGCGGCGGTTCCACATCCACCGGTCCTCCGGTCGGACTGGACACCTGAGCACATCCCGCGAGGACGAGCACCCCTGCCGCCCAGACTCCCTTCATGCCCATCCGTTCCACCGCGCAGCGATGAGCTCCACAACGCGTTCGAGGCCTTCCACGTGGTCATCGCGAAACGCATCCGGCTCCACCGCGTCCACATCGAGCACGGCCACCACCTCGCCCTCGACCACCACCGGCACTACCACTTCTGACCGGGAGAGAGCGCTGCAGGCCACGTGGCCCGGAAACGCCTCCACATCCGGCACCACGATGGTCTTTCCGGACTCCCATGCAGCCGCACACACCCCGCGCCCACGGACCAGCCGCGTGCACGCCACCGGACCTTGAAACGGCCCCAGGACGAGTTCATCGCGGAGCTGATCAACCCGGTAGAATCCCACCCAGTGCCATCCGAACGCCTCGAACAAGGCCGCCGCCAGGTTCGCTAAGTTCGCTGTCCGGTCTACTTCCCCCTCGAGCAACCCCACCAGCGCAGGCACGAGGGCGTCGAACCGGGGACGGATGCCGTCGGGAAACTGAAGAGCATGCGCCATGCCGCGAAGGTACTTCTCGGCTCACGAAAGCACGAGCACCTCCCCACCCCCTGCTTCCACGGCCTCCGCCGCCGCCCGGAATGTGGCTCCGGTCGTCAGCACGTCGTCCACGAGTACCACCCGGCGGCCAGCAATTCCACGGCCCGGCACATAGCAGGTCCGCAGCATCGCCGCCCGGTCGCGCCGGCCCAGACCGGTAATGCTCGTGCGGTGCGCCTTGCGCACGAGTCCCCCTGCACACACCGGCCAACCCCACTCCGCACGCAGTCCGGCGGCGATGCGCTCGGTTTGGTTGTACCCGCGGTGGAGGCGGCGGCGCAGGTGGATCGGCACGGGCACGAGTAGGGGAGCATCTAGGTCGGGCGGCTCACCTGCCGCAAGCCAACGGCCCGCCGACACCGCGAGCGACCCGTCGCCGCCGTACTTGAAAGCATGGACGAGCTGGCGGACATGCGGGGCTGCGCGCAGCCGCAAACCCGCCTGAACCCAGGGAACATGAATTCGCTCTCGGCACAGGATGGCCCCGGACGGCCCACGGATGTCGGGCAACGCCGCGACGCACAAACCGCACAACCCCAAGGGCGCCGCACCGGCAAACGCCACCCCGCACCCCCCGCACCGCCGCGGCAGGACCACCCCCCACGCCCACTCTAAAACTCGCCCTACCATGCCCCAAAGGAACGGCACGGACCGGAGGCCCTGAAAAGCGTTGTGCAGCCGGAGGGCGTAGGTTTGCAGACGCGATGCAGTACGGCAAACCGGACACGTTTGAGGGCCTACCCGACGGGTGGTGGGAGTTGCCGGCCGACGGGCCATCCGTGGGCGGGACGGCCGGGGCCTGTGCCGTCCGGACCGGAGGCACCATGTGGACCATCGATGCTTGGCGCGGGAGCGTGTATCCGGCGAAGGCAGCGAAGAAGACCTGGCCAGGGCTGTACGGTAGGGCGTTTGGGACGCTGGAGCTGAATGCCACGCACTACCGCATCCATCCGCCGGAGCGCATGGCGGCGTGGGCCGAGCAGATGCCGGAGGACTTTCGTTTTTGTGCCAAATTCCCGCAAATCATCAGCCATTTCCGGCGATTTCGCGGCTGCGAAGGCCCCACCGACGACTTCATCGCAGGCCTGCTTGCCCTCGGCAGCCGCCGCGGACCCGCCTTCATCCAGCTCCCGCCCCACTTCGCACCCGACCACGGGGCAGCGCTCGTGGACTACCTCGCCGCGTGGCCGCGAGAATTGGCGGTGGCCGTGGAGTTCCGGCATCCGGGATGGTTCGCTGGCGGGACTGCTGCCGAAGAGGTTTGGGCAGCGCTTGCGGAGTGGGGCGTTTCTGCCGTGATCAGCGATACTGCGCTGCGGCGGGATGCGGTGCACATGCGACGGACGGGACCCGCTGTGCTTGTGCGGTTTGGCGGCGGCGATGGCCACTCGTCGGACGCCCCTCGGCTGGAGGCGTGGGCCGACCGCTGCGCCCGGTGGGCCGAGTCCGGATGCCGGGAATTCTACTTCCTTGTCCACCAACCGGATAGCCTAAACACCCCGGAAACCTGCCGCCGCTTCGCTGCCGCATGCCACCGCCGCTCCCCCGCAGCCCCGGCCGTTCGGGTGCCCTTGCTCGCTGAGAACCTCTTTACGGAATCAGGCCAAACTGCCTGAAGTGATGCGCGGTATGGTGCGCCACTAGCACCTGCATCTCTTCGCCGTCCATGGGCCCGTACATGGGGTGCCGCCGGGGCCCGGTCCAACTCGCGGCCTCCTGCAGGGCGGCCTCGAGCCGAGCGCGTGACGCTCCGAAGTCCTGCCGGCCGGTCACGCGCATCGACGGTGCCGTCGCCATGCCCCGGGCTGCCCGCTCAGGAGGGGTGGCCAGCAACCGCCGCAGGAAGGGGCGGCCGATCCACCGCGCGATGAACGCCACCACCGGCGAAACCTGAACCCTACCGGCGTACACGTCGACGAAGCGCGCGCAGTGTTCCGCCATGGCCGCGGCCTCCATCGTGCCCCACTTGCGGGGTGTATTCGACTGCAGTCCCGCGAGGGCCGCGCGCAACTGCGCCAGATCCGGACTCCCCGGAGGAGCCGTCAGGCGCCGTGGCATTTCTTGTACTTCAAGCCCGAGCCGCACGGACACGGATCGTTCGGAAGCACCTTCGGTTCCACCCGGACCGGTTGCACCTTCGGGGGTGGCGGCGACGGCATCCCGGCTTGGGGACGGAGGCTGGGGGGCACTGGGAGAGACTGGCGCGTGGGTGCCTGCGGCCGGCCTGCGGCGAGCTGCTCCTGCATGTTGTGCACCCCTTCCTTCGAGGCGCTGACGCGGGGAGCATCTGCGGCACTGGGCATGCGCGCAGGGGCGACGGGCTGGGTCGGGATGGTGCACTTCATGAGGAAGGACGCCACCTCGGCGTTCATCCGCACCACCATGGACCGGAACAGCTCGTACGACTCGAATTTGTAGATAAGGAGCGGATCTTTCTGCTCGTAGCGGGCGTTTTGGACGTTTGAACGCAG
>JBMTYE010000049.1:0-8765 GCA_049454255.1 Flavobacteriales bacterium | reverse complement strand
GGAAGCGTGAAGGTCTCGCCCTGGCAGATGTTTGCGGCGGCACTCAGGCTGTAAATCGGAACCGTCGAGAGGGTCGTAGTAATCGTGCTGTCGCACCCGAACGCCGTCGTAAACGCCGACGTGTACACTCCGGGGACGCCAGACGCCGTGCCATCCGGAAGCACATATGTATCCCCGTCACAGATGGTGGCCGTTTCCTCCACTTCAATTGCGAGGGCGATGGTGATGGAGTCGGTGCTGGAGCATCCCGACGTGGTTCCGGTTACAACATAGGTGATCGGTTCAGAGGGGGTCGCCGTAACCGTGGAGCCGAGGATGCCACTCAAGCCGGTGGGCGGTGACCACGTATAGGTGGTGGCGCCCGAGGCCGTGAGGGTCACCGGCTCGGAATTGCAGCTCGAGGCGACTGCGGGACTGATGTTTACGTTCGGGATCGGAATGGCCGTTACGTTGACGGAGATCGTGTCGGTGCAGGAGCCGAGTGTGCCGATGACTTCGTAGGTGGCAGGGCCTGAGACGGTGACTTGGGCTTGGGCGCTGCCCTGAGAAGTGGTGAGTCCACCTGCTTGAATCCATGAATAGGTGGTTGCTCCGGTCGCGTTGAGATTGATCGTAGCACCGACGCACGCATTGACCGAGGCAGGTGTGACCGCAAGTGGCATGCCGCCGCCCACCGGGGTGAGCACCACGGAGCCGTTCCCGGTCACGTTGCCAGCGGTACAGGTTGCCCCTGGAGGAGTTTTGCTGGATCCGCCACCACCGCCGCCACCGCCGAGTGAGCCGCTCGCAAAGCAGTCGCTTCCGCCGCCCCCACCACCGTAGAGGCCTCCACCGCCACCGCCGCCCGGACCCACGCTGTAGCAGGGGTCGGTGGCGCCGGCGCCGCCTAACCCCACGATTCCCGCAGATCCGGCAAGGGAGGAGGCGTTCCAACCGGGTCCGCCGGCACCGCCGCCGAAGGCCGTGGCGCCGCCGCCGCCTTGGCCGAAGGGACTTTGGCCTGCCGTGCCGTTTGCGCATCCGCCTGCTCCGCCGAGCGCGTCCGTTGTTCCGCCGCCCATGCCGCCGCCACCGGAGGCCACCGCGACCCGGTTGCCGTTCAAATACGGGGAAGTTCGGATATCAGAGGAGCCTCCTCCTCCGCAGCCCACATTTGCGGGGATGGTCGATCCGCCTCCACCGCCGCCACCGTTGTAGCCTGCCGCGGGACATTGACCCTGGCCACCGACCCGGACCTGGATGACCTGGCCCGGGGTAACGTTCATGGTGCCGGAGACCGTCGACCCATTGCCTCCGTTCGCTCCACCGCCGCGAGCACCCTTGATGACGTACTGGAGCTGGGTGACACACGAAGGAACAGTGTAGTTCTGTATTTGGCCGGTATACGTAAAGGTCGTCGGCTGCGCGAAGGCAGCGGATGTCACAACGAATCCGCACAAAATCAGAAGGATAGGTCTCATCGGCGCAGGCGGTTTGGCCCGCAAGATACGCGACCTCAGAAAGTTTTCAACACCCTGACGTGAACGTACGCCTTAGTCCAGAATCACCGCGCGAGCGGCCTTTCCGGAGTCAGAAGCCACAATCACATAGATTCCGGTGTCCCAGTCGGCTGTGGACACGCCGGGAAGTCCTCCGGCAATGCGGCGGACGAGGGAACCTTGGGCAGAAAACACCTCGAACCCGTTCCGAGAGGCCGGCAAGCCCAGCCATCCGCCTCGAACCACCGGGTTAGGAACCGGCGCCCACACTGCTGGCGCAACCACCGATGCGATGTCGCTGCTTACATCGTACATGCCGCACACATCCGCGAAGTCGTCGCAGAGCCACGTCGAAATTCGGCCGGCTACGACCGCCAGCGTCGTGTCGTAATGCGCGGCGCTCGACACATGCGGCACGTGGTCCGCGCCCTCGAGCACTTCAAGGCACGCATCTACCCCGAGCTCGACGGCGGTTTCGTGCACCACCCCGCTGCCCTCGACATCCGTCACGGGAATCATGGTGAGGTAGACCGTGCCGGCGCCGAAAGGAACCGTCGCGTCGGCGTCGCCGTGCACGGAGACCAGCGGCTCGTCGCCCGGGGCGAGGTAGTCGGCCGTCTTGAGTGCACCGGCGATGTTAAAAATGCCCATCACGTCTGATGAGTAGCCGGGATTTCCGCTGTTTCCTTCCAAACCGCCGCCGAGGCCCGCCCCGTTCGGATCGACCGCCGAGGGAATCTCAGAAGCCTCGTCGACATAGGCGTGGTGCAGTGCGATGAACCCGCCGGCGGAGACGCCGCCGAGCACGATGCGGTCGGCATCGATGCGGAACGGATTGCCCTCTTCTGCAATGGATTTGCGGAAGAACCGCACGGCCGCCCGGCTGTCATGGACGCCGCGCCAAACCGCCCGTGTCATGGCGTTTTCCAGGTCGAAAAAGTTGTCGATGCCCAGTCGGTACGACATCGAGGCCACGACATAGCCCATCCGGGCGAAGTCCTCGCACAGCGGGACTACATCTGCGCCGTCGTTCGAGCCGCCCACGAAAAAGCCGCCGTGCGCGATGATCAGCAGCGGCCTGCCGTCGGCTGCATCGCCCGCGGGCTCGTACACATCGACGACGAGGTCCTGCGACGCACCCATGGCATTCACATTCGCGCCATACACGATGTCTTGGGTGACCGTCACGTCCGGGAAGGCCGAGGTGTAGCGGAAGCGTTCGCCGTCGAAAAGGGTTTGCCCAGCGGCCGCGGCCGCTGTGGCCCAAAAACACCCCACCACCATCCCCCGAATTGCTTTGCGTAAACTCATTTTCATCCCCCAAGAATACTGAATATCAACCTCAACCTCCAACCTCCAACCTCGTTCTCGTTCTCGTTCTCGTTCTCAATCTCTCACCACTACCCCCACGTTCCAAAAGTTCTGCTCCCCCTCGCGGTACGGTTGGGCGCCGACGATTTCGAGCGTAAGGACGTACGGGCCAGCGGCAACCGGTCCAGGGGCGATGCGGACCGGCTCGACGGCGGCACCGGGACACCACCCGCTCCGGCTGTAATCCGACGAGGCAATCCGCTCGGGAAGGGTGTCGCCTTTCCAGACCACGTCTTCCGTCCACACCCCGGAACTCGGGTTCAACCGGCGGAACGAGGCGCAGTCGTCGCGCCACGGTGTCCAGCGGGCGATTTCGCGGCCATCGAGGCGTACGACGTGCTCGCGTGGCGTGAATTCGTCGCCTTCCGCGTGGCCGCCGTGACCGGTGGTGGTGACGAGGAGGACGGGGTCGGATAGTGCGGAGGACATCTTCCACGGGATGTCGACCGGGCCGTCGGCAAAGGCGGTGAAGGCCTCCTTGCCCGGCAGGAGCGGGGTGGTGTTGAGGAGCGACGTGACCGCATGGGTGGCGGGCGGGATGCAGGCATGGGGGGAGGGGGCGAGCTCGAGGGTGGCCGAGACCGTGTAGCCCTCGGCGGACCAGGTATCGATGTGCAGGCCCAGGGTGACGTCGCCGCGCAGGAGGGGGGCGTAGTCCGAGAGGTCTGCTTCCCAGGTGACCGAGTCGGCCCAGTGCGGCACGTAGGCTGGACGCAGCGCAGCGGTTTTCGGGTGGTCGCTGAAGTGGCCCACGCCGAAGGGGGTGATGAAGCGGAGCAGTTCGATGGCCGGGCTGCCGTCGGCGGGCAGGAGGAAGAGCGTGCCCAGTTTGTCCCACGGGTCGCCCGCGCTGCGCAGCGTGATGCGTGCGGTCGCCTGCACGTACCGGGCGCTCGCGGGCAGGTGCAGGGTGCGGAGCAGGACCCGGCCGTGGTCGAGAATTTGGCCTGCAGCCGGGGCGGGAGGAGGGGAGTCCGGGGAAAATCGGATGGACTGGTTGTCGGCCACGGTCACCACCGTATCGGCCCACAGCAGGCCGGCCACCACAAGGCACATCATCGGTTTGCAACGACGATGTACGCGTTCAACGACGTGGCGACCGTAAGCCAAACCACGTACGGCACCGCTCCCAGCACGGCCCCGCCGCTCGCCGCGCGCCCGGTCCACGCCATCCCGCCGATGAGCACCAGCAGCGCCGCGATGTCGACGAGCGCCCAACCCGTCCTGTGCGCGGTGAAAAACAGCGGATTCCACGCCACATTGAGCACCCACGACAAGACATAGGCCGCCAGGTACACCCGCCGGTTCGGTCCCGGGCTCGTCACCGCTGCCATAAACCACGTGAAGCCCAGCATGACGACGGTCCAGGCGGCGCCGAACACCCATCCCGGCGGCGTCCACGGCGCCTTCGCCAGTCCCGCATACCACGTTGACCCCACGCCCGCAGCCGTAAAACGGCCCCCGACGGCCAGCGCTCCGAAGTTGAGCGCCGCAAACAGCACCATGCGTCCGATCATACCGGCCAAACTACGCACTCACCCCTTGAGGTGGTACGGACACCCCCCGCCCGACTGCGGCTTCATGTAGAAGAAGTTTGTGTGCGCCACCACCTCGTCGTCGAACGCGCGGTGAAACACCGGCGAGAGCGCCCCGCTGATGGGCGGTGTCAGCCACGCCCAGTCTCCGGTGACCCGCCGCCCGGCGACTTCTTCCGCCGCACAGAATCCGTCAAACGCCGCTGACAGCCGGTGGTGGTCTCCGATCCGCACCCCTTCCCGATCGAAGCTGTGCAGCACCGCCCGGTTCAGTTCCACCACCGCCCGGTCCCTCCACAGGCTCCGCTCATCGTCGGTCCGCAGTCCCAGAGCGGCTGCCACGCGCGGCAGCACATCGTACCGGTCGCGGTCCGCCAGGTTCCGCGCCCCGATCTCCGTCCCCATGTAGTAGCCATTGAACGGCGCGCAGGGGTAGACGATGCCGCCGATCACCAGTGCCATGTCCGCGAGGAAAGGCACCGCGTACCACCGCAGTCCGAGCGCCTCCACCTCCGGCACCTCGGGATGGGTCAGCCGCACCTCGTGCAGCAGGTCCGGCCGCCGCGCGCACACATCGTCCGGCGCCTGCACCTGCCCGTCGAGCTCGAGCACCCACGGCAGGGGCGTGAACGCATCGCGCCGCTCCGGCGTCCACCCGAGTGCCAGGCACTCGTCCGTGAATGCGCGGCTGTGCGGGTCTCCCACCACGTCTGAGCCGTATGCAAATCCGGCGTAGCGGATGAGTTGGTGGTTCCGCAGGCGCACCGGGTCGGGCGTTCCGGGCGCGGTCGGCCGCGGTGCAAACACCGTAACCGCGCTGCGGATGTCGCCGCCGTTGAAGGCGAACGCGACGTGGTCCTCGAGGGCTGCTGTAACCTCCTCCGGCCTCCGCACGGAACGGGCATCGAAGACGTGCAGGGTGCGCCACAGGTGCCGGCCGATGCAGCGGTTGCTGTTGCGCCACGCGAGCCGCGCCCCGAAGGTGAGCTCCTCCGCGGTGTGCGTATAGGTCCCGGTCCGCGCGATTTCGTCGTCGATCTCCGCCTGCCGGTGGGGCCGGAGCTCTGGCTCGGGCAGGGCGGCGAGCAGCGCCGCGGCCGCTTCAGACAATTTCATGACAGAAGTGCTCGGTTTCTCGGAATTCATACTTAAGTTGCGCTGTACCAAATCGTTTCTGCGCTCTACTCCTGAATGCCATGCGCCGAATTTCTTCCGTTTTGACCATCCTCGGGTCGGTTTGTTTGGGGATTCCGTCCTTCGCTCAACCGGACGAGCAAGCCTACCATTTGGCCCAACACCAGGACCACGCCTTTGTTCATCGGCCTTCAAGCTGGGGCGGCGATCGGCTCGTAGGCAGCACGCTGTACAGCAATCCCACGGCCGCATCGGGCAGTTCGAACTTCTACCTGCAGCGGCAGGCTGCGGATGGCACGGTGATCTGGGAGCGGGAGTACCACTACGATCACTTCGATTTGCTCGGGCATGCGGAGGTCAACGCGAGCGGGACAGAAATCGTGGCGGTAGGTTCTGCGGAAAGCTCTCAACTTCCGGGTGAAAAGGCGTTCGCGCTGCGCGTCGATGCGGCCACGGGGGCTGTGCTCGGCAGCACGATGTGGGTGGCAAACAACGAGGACGTTCGGTTGCTCCATGTGGCCTACGTGGCTTCCGGGATGGGCAACCAGCCCATGTGGGTCGCGGCGGGCTGGAGCGGCCACGACAGCAGCAAAGGCGCCGCGAAGCAGGGGTGGGTGGTCGCGTTTTCCACCACCCTAGGCAACCTGTGGCAGCGCACGACCGATTCCCCGAGCTACAATACTGCTGTGCCGCCCCACGACTGGGACATGGCGAACCACGTGCTGTCCGTGCCCGGGACGGGGATGCTGATTTCCGGTTCGAGTAACGGGGCCCAAAACGACGCAAACCCGGATCAGGCGGGCCTTGCCTACATGGTGGATGTGAACGGAAACTTGATTTGGAAGCACGCAACGCATTTAGAAACCACGGCATTTAATGCACGGATGGTTACCGCCGGTGGCCACGTGCAGGGAAGCTCCATCGTGCAAATCGCGAACGAGTTCGGTCCCCAGTGCTTCGCCGTGCGCACCCTGAATCCTGCCACCGGCGCCCAAACCTCGGGCTACCGCGTCGACGTGGGCGGCGGCTCTGCGGCCGTTCCGAAAGCCTTCGACACGCAAATCTTCGGCACCGGCTTCGTCGTAGGCGGCTACCTGAACGACTATACGTGGAGCGTAACCACGCCGAACGGCTCGTTCCAAAAAACGGCAAACCAGCCGTTTCACCTGCAGTTCGGCGCGGGCCAAACGGGCGGAATCACCCCAGCCGCAAACATGATCGTGCACCGGGTCGAGCCGGTGACTGCCGCGGGAGAGCTGGTGACGAACGACTTTTTGGCCGCGTTGCGGCCGACCGAACAGCCCTACATCTTCCACCCACGCATGCTCGAGCTCTCGGGCGACACGGGTGTGGTGCTCACCGCGTGGCGCGATCGCTACCTGCCGGCTTCGCACGACCTCGAGTGGATCATCTCGAATTTCGCCGGAACGGAAGGCAGTTGCGATGCGGCCCCGCTGCCGGTGGTGACCGCGACGATGAATTGGGTGGTGAAGACCGGACCGACCATCGGTGATGCGTTCCTGCTGAATTCGAATGTCGGGCCTACCGTCACCACTCCGGTGGCCGAGATCATTCCCTGCGGCGAAATCGGTTTCCCCGAGTGCAATCCGGCCTATGCGCCGACTTACACCACGGATTGCGATCCGCGTGAGGCCACCTTCACGGCCACTGCTTCCGGCAGTCCCGTTACTCCGCTGTCGGACATGGTGTTCGACTGGGACTTCGGGGATGGCTCGATGGGCACGGGCGCCACAGTAACCCACGCCTATGCCGCCGACGGAACCTACACGGTGACCCTGACGGCCTACTGCGTTTGGGATCCGTCCACGGCCGTTTCGTCGGTGTTCACGGTGACCTTCACCTGCGCGGAGGACTGCGTGCTTCCGCTTGTGGGGCCGCTGGCTACAGAATGGGTGCACAGCTGCGGCGAAACGCCGGAGTTGCGCGCCATCGGGATGCTCATTCCTACTCCGTTCGGCTCCAGCGGATTCTGCTCCGGCTGGGAAATCGATGGAACAGCCGTCGACGGCGAGGGAATCGAGCACTTCGTCCTCGCTGCCGGCGAGCATACGGTCTGTCGGACGGTGTGGTGCTGCGACGATCCCACAAACCGCCGTGAGCGCTGCGTGGACGTGGTTGCGAGCCCGTGCCCGGCTCTTGAAAACCTCGATTTCACGGTGGTGAATCTTGTCAGTGGCGAGTGCGCCGGATGCCGGAAGGGCCTGTCGATCACGTGGGATGGAGGGCCGCTCAAGGACTGCCAAAACCTGGAATGGGACTTCAGTTGGACGGACGAAGATCCAGTTGCTTCTGTTTACCAGTCAGTTACGGCCTGCGTTCCGCCTGTTCCTTTCGGGCATACCATCTGCTTGCGCCAAACCTGCCCCATCACCGGCGAGGTCATCCAAGAAATCTGCAAATCGGTCACCTGCTGGAAACTCCTGCCGGGTTTGCCGATCGATTTCAGCTTTCTCGTGGGAGGCTCTTGGCTCGTGCCGGAAGTCGCATCCGGTCCATGCAGCATCACGGTGGATTTGGGCACCTTCGATGATGACCTGATTGCCCACGGCTTCCACGGCACGTACGACGGCCCCTTCCTCACCCCAGGTTCCACTGACGATGGCGGTACGAATGGGAACGCACCTTACGCTCTCCCGGAAATCGACTTCCCGCTCGTGAGCATCGCAAACGGTTGGGCCATCGTAGACGCCACGACGGGCTTCCCGGTCTTTGAAATCCCGGGCGCACTCGCCATCCGCGATACGGACTACGGCAGCGAAAGCGCGGCAGGCAATCGCTTCGTCGAGGGCTTCCCGGACTCAGCCATGCTCGTCTTCAACCTGACGACACCGCTCGGCCTGCTCCAGTGGTCCTCCGGACCCCACACCTTCGGCTGTGCGAACTCGGACGCCTGTGCCTCTGACCTGAACGACGACGGCACCGTCACAGTAACCGACCTCCTCGTCTTGCTCGGCACCGTCGGGGAGCAGTGCGAGTGAGGATGCGAGTGTGATTGTAGGTGGCGGTATTTGGAATGACGGTGATGACTCATCGTCTCTTTCGATGACGGTAGAAGAGATGCGTAAGGAATTGTTCGAGAGCGATGATGTTGTTATGGATAAGAAAAACGACCACGGATTATCACGGTTGTCTAGTGCGGGTGCGGGTGTTCAGTAAAGTCATTCGTGTTTGAATAATCTAAACGAAAACAACTGTCATTATTACTACTCACACATATAGTAGTAAT
>JBMTYE010000048.1:0-8873 GCA_049454255.1 Flavobacteriales bacterium | reverse complement strand
GCCGTTTTTTCCGATCCAGCCGAGCCCGCTGCGGCGGGCCCACGCCCGTTCAAGCACCGGGGCGGCGTCGACGAAGGCCATGCCGCCGACCTGCTCGCCCCATTCCGCCCGCACCGCATCGAGCAGCCGCCACACCCGGTTCCGCACGACCCGGTGGTAGTCCCGTCCGAGGGCGTAACTCGCGATGCGCGGCGCGGCCGGGTCAGCTGGACGTCCCGGGTTGTGGTAGTTGTAGAGCAAGGTCACCACGGTCCGCGTGCCCGGAACGAGTCGTCGCGGGTCCAGCCGTTCGTCGAAGTTGCGCTGCATGTAGCCCAGCCCGCCGTGCATCCCCTCCTTCAGCCAGGCCTCAAGCCGCGGCGCCTCCTCGCTCAGAAAGTCCGCACGGGCGATGCCTACGCCATCGAACCCCATCGCGAGCGCAGTCCTGCGCAACCACGCTGCCCGATCCGATGCCTGCACCTCTGACCACATCTCAGTCTCCGAACAAGCCGCCCGTAGCCGCCCGGGGAATCCGCCCCAAATGCCGGTAGGCCGCCTCCGTCGCTTGGCGACCCCGCGGCGTCCGCATCAGCAGTCCTTCCTGGATCAGGTAGGGTTCGTACACCTCCTCCACCGTGCCGGCATTCTCGCCGATGGCCGTCGCAATCGTCCCGACCCCCACAGGGCCGCCCTTGAATTTGTCGATGAGCGTCGTGAGGATGCGGTTGTCCATCTCGTCGAGCCCGAGCCGGTCGACGTGCAGCGCATCGAGCGCATACCGGGTGATGTCTAGCCCGATGCTCCCATCGCCTTTAACGGTCGCAAAATCCCGAACGCGGCGGAGCAGGGCGTTCGCAATCCGCGGCGTACCCCGGCTCCGCGAGGCAATCTCGTAGGCCGCCGGTTCCTCGATGGCCACCGCTAGGATGGCAGCGCTGCGCAACACGATATCGGTCAACGTCTTCGCATCGTAGTACTGCAAGCGCAGGTTGATGCCGAACCGGGCACGGAGGGGCGCCGTCAGCAGACCTGAACGGGTCGTCGCCCCGACGAGGGTGAACGGATGCAGGTCGATGGCGACTGTCCGGGCGTTCGGCCCGGTATCGATGACCAAATCGATGCGGTAGTCCTCCATCGCACTGTAGAGGTACTCCTCGACCACCGGACTGAGACGGTGGATCTCGTCGATGAACAGGACGTCATGCGGTTCGAGGTTCGTCAGCAACCCGGCCAAATCCCCCGGCTTGTCGAGCACCGGTCCGGACGTGGTCCGAATCGAAGCCCCCATCTCGTTCGCGACGATGTTCGCAAGGGTCGTTTTGCCGAGTCCGGGAGGCCCGTGGAGCAGCACGTGATCCAGTGCCTCGCCGCGCGATACTGCCGCACGGATAAAGACCTCGAGGTTCTCAAGCACGCCTTGCTGTCCCGTGAAATCATCGAGCCGGGCAGGCCGAAGTACTTGGTCGTACTCTCCTTCGCCAGCGGACTCCGCCGCACCCCGCACATCGAATTCCGGTTCTTCCCGCATGCTCCGAATTTACGGAGCCTCACCGCGGAACAGCCATGCGTACAGCGCACCCCGGTAGAACTCCCGAGCAATCTTTCCGTGGTCGCAATCCGGGTGCAACGTGAGCTGGCATGGCGCGTCTTCACGGCAGGCTTTCACGGCTTCATGCATCTTCACCGATTCCGAATGCGGAACGTGCCTGTCTAACGTCCCGTGCTGGATCCAGAGCCGCGTCTCTGCAAGTCCACACGCTAATGTTTCCGTCCCCCCACCGCAGATGGCCACCGCCGCCTCGACGCGGTCCGGATAGGTGCCGACGAAGTCCATCGTGCCGTAGCCGCCCAAACTCATCCCGGCCACATACACGCGGCAGGAGTCCGTCTTGAACAGCCGCTGGGCAGCATCGACCACCTGAATGACCTTCGACGGTTCCCAGCGCTCCCCGGGCTTCAGCTGTGGTGCGATGACGAGCGCTTCGATGTCCTGTCCACGCTCCATGGCGTCGATGGGCCCGTACTTCCGCACCTTCGACAAGTCCGTGCCGGACAAGCTCCGACCGTGCAGAAAGAGGAGCACCGGCGCGCCGCCTTCAAACATCGCCGGATCTTGCGCGACGGCGAGAAACGGGTAGGGTGCTTCGTCGAGGAAGGTGCGCACGGTTTGGCCTGAAGCCCCTTCAGGCAAGCCTACACCGGCTGCAACCAGCAGCACGCATCCTATCCACCAGGCGAATCGCATCATCGGAGAACCGGCAAGATAGCCGAACGGCTCCACAGCCGAAGCCATGGAGCCGTCCGAGCCGACCCAAAAAATCCAAACGGGCCTCAGTGAATGTGCTCTCCGGGGAGTGCAGCCACTGTTTGAGGCACAAAGTCCAGTTCGTGCGCTGGGTTCGAGTAATCATATGCCCAGCGGTGCACCTCAGGCAAGGCGCCCGGCCAGTTGCCGTGCACGTGCTGCACCGGCGTGGTCCATTCCAAGGTGTTCGAACCCCACGGATTCTCGACGGCCACCTGACCTCGGAAAATGCTGTGGAAGAAGTTGAACAGGAAGAACAGCTGGCCCACGGCGCCTATGATGGCGAATGTCGAAATCAGCGGCTGTAGATCCATTACCGCGTCGAGGAAGGGAAACTCCGAGTAGTCGTAGTACCGGCGCGGCGCTCCAGCAATGCCTACGAAGTGCATCGGGAAAAAGACCCCGTAGCCCGAAATCAACGTGATCCAGAAGTGCACGAACCCGAGCTTCGAGTTCATCATGCGACCGAACATCTTCGGGAACCAGTGGTAGATTCCGGCTAACATGCCGAAGATAGCACTCATGCCCATCACGATGTGGAAGTGCGCTACCACGAAGTAGGTATCGTGCACGTTCACGTCAAGTGCGGAGTCCGCAAGGATAATACCCGTCAAGCCCCCGGTCACAAAGGTGCTTACAAGTCCCACGCTGAAGAGCATGGCCGGCGTGAACCGGATGTTGCCCTTCCAGAGGGTGGTGATGTAGTTGAAGGCCTTCACCGCTGACGGGATGGCAATGAGCAGCGTCGTGAATACGAAAACCGAACCGATGAACGGGTTCATACCGGTCACGAACATGTGGTGTCCCCACACGATGAAGCTCAAGAAGCCGATGCCGAGGATGGAACCCACCATGGCCTTGTACCCGAAGATGGGCTTCCGTGCATTCGTTGCGATGACCTCCGAGCTGATGCCTAGTGCCGGCAACAACACAATGTACACTTCCGGGTGACCTAGGAACCAAAACAGGTGCTGGTAGAGGATGGGGCTACCGCCCGTGACGTCCAGGGCTTCGCCTCCGATGTGGATGTCGCTCAGGTAGAACGCCGTGCCCATGGACCGGTCCATCAGCAGCAGCACCACGGCAGACACCAGGACCGGGAAGCTCAACACCCCCAGGATTGCCGTGACGAAGAAGGCCCAAATCGTGAGCGGCAACCGCGTCATCTTCATTCCCTTCGTGCGAAGGTTGATGATCGTCACGATGTAGTTCAAACCGCCGAGCAACGAGGAGACCACGAACATGACCATGGAAATCAGCCAGAGCGTCATGCCCATACCCGATCCCGGCATCGCCTGCGGCAACGCACTCAACGGCGGGTACACCGTCCAACCTCCCGAGGCCGCCCCTCCCTCCACAAAGAGGGAGAACAACATCACCACGCTCGAGAAGAAGAAGAACCAGTAGCTGAGCATGTTCAGGAAGCCCGAGGCCATGTCGCGCGCACCGATTTGGAGCGGAATAAGCAGGTTCGAGAATGTTCCAGACAAGCCCCCGGTCAGCACGAAGAAGACCATGATGGTCCCGTGGATCGTCACAAGCGCGAGGTAGGCATTCCGATCGAGCACACCGCCCGGGGCCCACTTGCCGAGGAAGGTCTCGAGGATGGCGAACGATTGGCCAGGCCAACCGAGTTGCAAACGGAAGAACACCGACAGCATGACAGCCACAATTCCCATCACGATGGCCGTGAGGAGGAACTGCTTGGAAATCATCTTGTGGTCCTGCGAGAAGACGTACTTCGAGACGAAGCTCTCCTCGTGGTGGTGTGCGTGGGCGCCCATGTTCAGAGGGATGCTGTGATTTTCGGGGAAGAAGTGCGGGCCGGCTTGCGCGCGGCGGTCGGTGTAGCGGGCAGCGCTGCAGCAGCTGTATCTGCCGGCGCTGCCGTGGTGTCAGCTGCCGCAGGCTCGTCCTTCGGGATGAAGGTGTTTTGGCCGGCAAGCCACGCCTGGTAGTCCTCTTCGGACTCCACGACGATTTTCATCTGCATGTTGAAGTGCGCAGCGCCGCACACCTTGTTGCACAACAGCACGTAATCGAATTCCGGATTGTTCGTGATGGTCCGCATCGAGTCCGTGGTGATCGTCGGAGTGAACTTGAAGCGCGTGGGTACCCCGGGTACCGTATTCATTTGGGCCCGGAAGTGCGGCATGTAGGCCGAATGGATCACGTCCCGGCTGCGGAACACGAACTCTACTTCTTTGCCGACTGGCAGGTGGAATTCGCCCTTGACGATTTGGTCATCAAACCCTGCCTCCCATGCGGACTGACCGCCCTCGTACCGGAACGACTTGATCTCTGCCACACGCTGGCGGTGCCTGCGCAAATTCTCTAACTTCTCTTCCTTCGCTTCGTAGGCGGCATCAGAGAGAATGACCACGCGATCGGACGCCAGCATGGCATCAATTTCTTTCAACCGCGTCTCGAGAACAGCAGCGCGTTCTGGTGCCGGACCATGTGCGCCGTGGTCCCCGTGGTGATTGCCTCCGTGCAATTCCTTTTGGACTGCCGAACGCTCTGCGAGCAGGTGGCCTTTTTCGTGAGCAAGCTCCGATTCCGCCGCGAGGATGAGTGAATCTAACGATACCAACATCGCATCTACACCGTCCGACGTGACGAGACCGAGCGGGTTCTCTGCCGTAATCAGGTTGAAGTTTGAAAGCCCAAACTCCCCATCAGCACCCGGATACCGGGCGGTCCAGTCGAACTGTTTGGAATACAACTCCACCCGAATGGCATCCTCAGACGCCTCCCCGGTCATGTCATTCCAGGTCTTCAGACCGTAGGCGATGATGACGGCCAGAACGATGGACGGAATGACCGTCCACACCAGCTCGAGTCGGTTGTCATGGGCGAAGAACTTCGCCTTCTTCCCTTTTCGGTGGTAGTACTTCGCAGCAAACACGAAGAGCAACGTGTTCACAAGGAAGAAGACCAGCGTGATGATGATGAGGTTGAAGTTCATCAACCGGTCCACCGCTTCTCCGTGCACAGACGCTGCAGGTGGCAGGTAGTCACCGTATTTGACAAAGCTCCACACCACGAAACCATAGAACAGAATCATGAAGAGGACGAACAGGCCCCCGTTCAGTCGGTTGTCTGCCTCCGAAATGTCTTCCTCCCGCTTCTGACGCAGGGAAGACGACAGCTGGTACACCTTAGCCAGCTGTACGATTGCCACCAAACCTAGGATGACAACCAGGAGAATGAGCAGTTTCATCAGTAGTGGAGGTCCTTCGATTCTTGCAGCATCGGGTGGTTCACAGGGACAAGCGGCGCCTTCGCCAGAGCACGCAAGACCACGTGCAGGAAGAGGCCGAAAAACCCAAGGAACAATCCCACCTCAAAGATGCCGAATTCGTTGTGGTCAAACAGGGTTCCGGGAATGACTAGCAGATACACATCCACGAAGTGCCCCAGGAAGATCAGGATCGCTACAGGCACCACAAACTTCACGTTCCGCTTCGTGTCCCGGGCGATGAGCGTGTAGAAGGGGATGGCGAAATTCACGAAGAACATCGTGATGAACGGCCACTTGTAATCCGTGAAGAAGCGGGTCACGTAGTAGGTCACCTCTTCCGGAATATTCGAGTACCAGATGAGCAGGAACTGGCTCACCCAGAGGTAACTCCACAGCATGGAAATGGCGAACATCCATTTGGCCAAATCGTGCATGTGGCTATCGGTAACCTCTTTGTAGTAGCCTTTTGAGCGAAGCCAAATGAGCAACACGTTCGTGAAAATCATAAGGCTCACCCACATCCCGCTGAACACATACCAACCGAAGAGCGTGCTAAACCAGTGGGTGTCTATAGACATGATCCAGTCCCACGACAAGGTCGAGCTGAACACCGCGAAAAACACCAGGAACAGCGCTCCGCGCCGGAACTGCTTGTAGTGCAAGTCCAAACTCGGTGCGCGGTCCTCCTCCAGCGACCACTTGCGGAACAGCCGTGCGAAAATGAAGAACGTCGCGAGGTACGCCAGCGTTCGGAACCAGAAGAACGGCGCCGAGAAGTACGCCGCTTTCTTCGCAATGATGTGGTCGTAGTTCGGATTCTCCACCGCGCCCGCTACAGCCTCGTCGACATAGCTCACTGCACCCCCTTCCTCTACCATGTACGGATGGTACAGGGTGTGGTCAATCCAGTGGTACAGGTTGTGAAAATGGGCTTGGCCTGCCAGGAGGATGATCACAATCAGTGCACCCCCGATCGGCAAGAAATGCCACACCGCTTCAAAGATGCGCTTGATGACTGCCGACCATGCCGCCTCGACGGCGTAGTTCAATGCATAAAAAAACAATCCAGCAAGCGAGATGCTGAACCAGAAAAAGCTGTTCACTAACAGGTTCGCCCACCAACGCTGGTGGTGGTCCGTGTGGTCCGTCAGGAATCCCCCGACGAGCGCTACGGCTCCTACTCCCATGAGGACCCAGGAAAGCGTCCGGGCCCGACCTTCAAACTTGAATTCCATGGTCAGCTGTTCATCGGCTGGGCGGGTGCCGCGGCCGTCGCCGTGGAATCCGCAGGTGAGGTAGTGGGCATGGATCCGCCTTGCTGGAGAACCTTGATGTACTCAATGACAAGCCAACGGGCCCGTTGCGACAACTGCGAAGCATGGGAGCCCATCAGGCCCTTTCCGTAGGTCAGGGTGTGGAACATCTTTCCCTCCGGCAAGTCCTTGAGCTTATCGCTGTAACTCGGAATCCCTTGGATGTGGCCGTTGCGGCTCAAGGCTCCGTCGCCCTTGCCCTGCTCGCCGTGGCACTGGGTGCACATCTGGACGTAAATCTGCTTGCCTTCTTCCACCATCTCCACGGTCACCGAGTCGATGGGCGAGCGGAGGAGCAAACCCGCTGCTTCATAACCTTCCGGTGTATTCGGATAAGCGTACGGCAACACGAAGGCCATCCGATCTGGCGCGTAGGGAATAGTCCCTGCCACCGGAATACGCGCCGATTGCGTCATGCGCTGGGCCTCGGCCACGTCTGAGCCGAAGTCATACGGATCCTGGCCGTAGTCCACATAGGCTTCGATTGCCGGAGAGCGGTACATGTCCGGCATGTACTCTACGCCAGGGCTGTTCGGATCCGTGGTACATCCCGCTGCGAAGGCGACAACCGCCCCCCATAGCGCTAGTTCTAACTTCCTCATCACCCGTAGACTTTCGTGCTGAGTTCAACCATTGCCGTCGCTTGAATCGCCGTCTCGAGGGCATCAGCGTCGAGCGCGTTGTCCTCCGTCCGGATTTCCATCACGAACCGGTCGTCCGTCGTGCGGGGGTCCGGGTTCGTAGCCGGGAGCCCTGGGAGCGTCCCGTTGCGCAGCAGGTAGGTAATCGCCATCCCGTGCGCGCCGCAGAGGACTGAAAATTCGAACGTCACGGGGATGAATGCCGGAAGGTTCTCAATCAGTGAGAAACTCGGCTTACCACCGATGTTCATGGGCCAGTCGTGGATCATGAAGTACCACATACCGAGCAGCGCCAAGGCCGTTCCAGTAGAAGCATACATGAATGCCGTGATGGCAAGCCGTGTCCGCTTGATCCCGATAATCGGATCGATTCCGTGCACCGGGAACGGGCTGAACACCTCCTTGATGCGGATGCCTTGGGCAACCAACTGCGACGCGGCCGCTTTCAGCGTGTCGTCGTCGTCGTACATGACGTGGAAGACCTTGTTCACCGGGTCAGTGTTTGTCAGGGTTGTTCTTGTAGCTCTCACCGCTGGACTTCAGAATGGTCTTCAACTCGTTCAGCGCCAGCACCGGGAAAAACCGGGCGAAGGCGAGGAACAGGGTGAAGAAAATCCCGAGGGTGCCGATGAAAATGCCGATATCAAACGCGGTAGGATGGAATTCCCCCCAGCTCGACGGATCGTAATCGCGGTGAATGGACGTCACGATAATCACGTAGCGCTCGAACCACATGCCGATGTTCACCACAATCGACAGGATAAACGTCGCAATCAAGCTCCGGCGGATTTTCTTGAACCAAAACAGCTGTGGGCTGATCACATTGCAGGTCATCATCATCCAGTACGACCACGAATACGGGCCGCTGAACCGGTTGATGAAGGCGTAGCTCTCGTACTCAACGCCGGAATACCATGAAATGAAGAGTTCCGTCAGATACGCCACACCGACAATGGACCCCGTCACGATGATGACGATGTTCATGTACTCCACGTGCTTCGTGTGGATGTACGCCTCGAGGTTCATGCCCTTCCGCATGATGAGCAGCAAGGTCTGCACCATGGCGAAGCCGGAGAACACGGCGCCGGACACGAAGTACGGCGGGAAAATCGTCGTGTGCCAGCCCGGGATAACCGAGGTCGCGAAGTCCATCGATACGATGGAGTGTACCGAAAACACGAGCGGAGTGGCGATGCCGGCCAAGACGAGAGAAACCTCTTCAAACCGGGTCCAATGTTTGGCGCGACCGCTCCAGCCGAACGCGAGGATGCCGTAGATCTTCTTCGGCAACGGCTTGACCATCCGGTCGCGGATGGTCGCAAAATCTGGAATCAAACCGATGTACCAGAAGACGAGCGAAACCGAGAAGTAGGTCGAGATGGCGAACA
>JBMTYE010000047.1:0-8950 GCA_049454255.1 Flavobacteriales bacterium | reverse complement strand
ACGCCCACACACCTCAAAACCACCCAGCCACCCAACCACCCAACTCTCCCACCAACAACAACACCAACAGCTACTCCGCCGCCATCAAGGCCTGCGAGCGCCAAAAGGACTGGCAGACCGCCCTGCGCCTTTTAGATGACATGCGCGCCCTCCAGCTCGAAGAACCCGATGACATCACCTACGGCCAGCTCTTGCACGTCCTGTCCTCGGCCGGTCGGTGGGCGGACCGCCCTTCGTCGCGGTCGGCGGACTCGACCACTACCAACGCCTCGACGAGGTCAAAGCCGCGGGCCTGGCGTGCGTGGTACCGCTGAACTTCCCGGCTGCGTTCGACGTGTCGGATCCGTACCTCGCGCGCCTCATCGGGCTCGATGAACTCAAGCACTGGGAGCTCGCGCCAGAAAATCCAGCCCGGTTGCATGCGGCCGGGGTACGTTTGGCGTTGACCGCGTCGGGCCTGTCGAAGCCGGAAGACCTGCGCGGTGCGGTGCGCGAGGCCATGCGGCACGGGCTCTCGGACCGCGCTGCGCTCGAGGCCCTGACGGAAGTTCCCGCCGCGCTCGCCGGGGTGGACGGGGTGCTGGGGTCGCTGCGGCCGGGCCGGTGGGCGAACTTCATCGTGACGGACGGTCCGGTGTTCGGCGAGGGGACGACCTGGTTTGAGACCTGGGTGCAGGGCAGGGCACAGGTGTTGCACGACCGGACGGCTCCCGACCTGCGCGGGGCATACGACGTGGTGCTGTCGGGGACGCCCGTGCGGCTCGAGGTGACCGGGACCGCGGTCGCCCCGAAGGCCCGGTTGCGGCTGCCTGGCCTGCCGGCGGACAGCGCCGGGAAAGTGGCGGTGACGCTGCGCCGCGAGGGACGCACGGTGAGCCTGCAGTTCCCGGGCGATTCGCTCGGGTTCCCAGGGACGGTGCGGATGACGGGCGAGGTGTGGATGGACAGCCGGATTTGGGAAGGCACGGCGATGCTGTCGGACGGGAAGATGGTGGGCTGGAGCGCGCTGCGCCAAACCGACGAACCCGCCCCCACAGATCCCGCCCCCGCCCCCGAGGCCGCCCTCCCCGCGAAGGGCGCCGTGGTCTATCCCTTTAAGCCGTACGGCCGGCCCCAGCGCCCCACGCAGGAAAGCGTGTGGATCCGGAATGCCACGGTGTGGACGTGTGATTCGGCGGGCGTGCTGCAGGGGGCAGACGTCCTGCTGCACGGCGGCCGGATTGCGGCCATCGGCCGCAACCTGAATCCGGCTGCGGTGTTTGGCAAGGACATCCCTCCCCTCCTCCAAATCGACGCGTCCGGGCGCCACGTCACCCCCGGCATCATCGACGAGCACAGCCACATCGCGGTCGCTCGCGGCATCAACGAGGGCACCCAGGCCAGCAGCGCCGAAGTCCGCATCGCCAGCGCGCTGGACAGCGAAGACATCGACATCTACCGCCAACTCGCCGGCGGGGTTACGGCCGCCCAGCTCTTACACGGCTCCGCGAACCCCATCGGCGGCCAGAGCGCCGTCATCAAACTCCGGTGGGGCGCGGCACCCGACGCCCTCCTCTTCGACGCGGCCCCCCCGTTCATCAAGTTTGCCCTCGGCGAGAACGTCAAGCAAAGCAACTGGGGCGACGACGCGCGGACGCGTTTCCCGCAGTCGCGGATGGGGGTCGAGCAGGTCTATTACGACCACTTCATCCGGGCCCGGGAGTACGATGCAGCGTGGCAGGCGTGGCGCGCTGGAACCCCGCGTCGGGGCCGCCGCGCGGCCGCCCCGGCAGGTCCGCCCCGGCGCGACCTCGAGCTCGAGGCCCTCGCAGAAATCCTGCGCGGCGAACGCTTCATCACCTGCCACAGCTACCGCCAGGACGAAATCAACATGCTCATGCACGTGGCCGACTCGATGGGCTTCCGGGTGAACACCTTCACCCACATCCTCGAAGGGTATAAGGTGGCCGACAAGATGGCGGAACACGGGGCCGGTGGGTCGAGCTTTAGTGATTGGTGGGCCTACAAGTACGAGGTGAAGGACGCCATCCCCCACAACGGGGCAGTCCTACACCGCCAAGGGGTCGTGACGGCGTTCAATTCGGACGACGCTGAGATGGCCCGCCGTCTGAACCAAGAAGCCGCAAAAGCCGTGAAGTACGGCGGGGTTTCGGAAGAGGAAGCCCTGAAGTTCGTGACCATCAACCCGGCCATCTTGCTCCATGTGGACCACCGCACGGGGTCGCTGGTGGTGGGCAAGGACGCGGACGTAGTGATTTGGAGCGACCACCCGCTGAGCATGGCGGCGCGCGCGGACGCCACCTTCGTGGACGGCATCCGGTACTTCGACCGCGAAGAGGATGCGGCGGCCCGCGAGGCGATGGTGGCGGAACGGGCGCGTTTGGTGCGTGCGATGGCCGAGCGCAAGGGCGCGGGCGAGCGCACGCCGTCCGAAAAAGTCCCCCGCCACTACCACTGTGACACCTTGATGGACGAAAACCGATGAACATCCGCACGCTAACGAGCTGTGCCGCGGCAGGTCTGCTCGCCGCCAGTTCCCTGTGGGCCCAGCCCACTCCTGCTCCCCCGCAACGCGGCTCGGTGCTCATCCTCCATGCGACTGCGCACCTCGGCACCGGCGATGTCGTCGCGAATTCGGGCGTCGGCTTCCGCGACGGCCGCATCGACTACGTGGGCAGTGCCGAGACGGTTCCCCGCCCGTACGACCGGGTCATCGACGCCACGGGTATGCACCTCTATCCCGGGTTCATCGCGGCGAACAGCACGCTGGGTCTCGTCGAAATCGAAGCTGTGCGGGCCTCGGTCGACGCCTACGAGGTCGGCACCTTCCGCCCGAACGTGCGCTCGGTCATCGCCTACAACACGGATAGCGAAGTCACGCCGACCGTGCGCAGCAACGGCGTGCTCGTCGGCCAAATCACGCCCCGCGGCGGCACCGTCAGCGGCTCGAGCGGCATCGTCCAGTTCGACGCGTGGAACTGGGAAGACGCGGTCATCCGAGAGGTGGACGGCATCCACGTGAATTGGCCGGGCATGCACCACCGTCACCGCGAGGGCGAGAAGGTCGAGGTGCGCCGCCGCAAGACCTACGACCAGGAGCTCCACGAGGTGCGCCGGTTTTTCTCGGAAGCAGCCGCGTACGCCCGCGTCGCCCGCCCAGATCCGGTCGACGTCCGCTTCGAAGCCATGCGGGGCATCTTCTCGGGCGACCTCGCGCTCTACGTGCACGCCGACGACGTGCGCCAAATCACAGCCGCGGTCCACTTCAAGCGTGAATTCTCCATCCCGCGCCTCGTGCTCGTCGGCGGTTCAGATGCCCCCCTCGTTGCCGACCTGCTGCGCGACAACAGCGTCCCGGTGCTCATCGCCCGGCTCCACAGCCTCCCCCGTTTCGAAGATGACCCCGTCGACCGGCCATTCACCCTTCCGAAGCTCCTCGAAGACGAGGGCGTGCTCTATGCCCTCGAGGGCAGCGGCAACATGGAGGCCATGTCCGCCCGCAACCTGCCCTTTTACGCTGGAACCGCCCACGCCTACGGGTTGACCTACGAACAGGCGGTGCGCTCCATCACGTTGAGTGCTGCTCGGATACTTGGGGTGGATTCCCGTCTGGGAAGCATCGAGACCGGGAAGGATGCGACGCTGTTTCTGTCCGCGGGAGACGCCCTCGACGTGCGCACGAACCGCGTAATGCATGCCTTCATCGGCGGCCGGGAAATCGACCTCGACAACCGCCAACGGGAGCTCTACCGCAAATTCGCGGGCAAGTACGGCCAGCCTGTCGTCGATTAACCGGGGAGGGCGGCGCGTAACTGTGCCCACGCCGGCTCGGGCAAGGCCGGGGTGAAGGGTCCCGCTGCGGCCGCACCACGTGCGCGCACGGCGGCGGCCCGTTCCGCGGAATCCGGGTGGGTGCTCATGCCGTCCCACGTCACCGGCTCGCCCGCGGCCAGCCGGTCGAAAAAGGCGGCCAGTCCGTCCACCGAAATCCCCGCAGCGAGGAGGTAGTCGACGGCCCGGGCGTCCGCCTCGCGTTCCATGTCGCGGTCGAAGGCCGTCGCGACGGCGGTGCGCGCGGCCTCCACGAGGAGGCCTCCTGAGGCGCCGCCATCGAGGAAGAGCGTGACGACGGCGGCAAGGCCGATTTCCTTGAACAGCTTTTGGGTCACGTGGCCTTCGGCCAGGTGGCCTAACTCGTGCGCAATCACCCCGGCCACCTCATCCGAGGACGACGCGTCTGCCAGCAACGCCGTGTGCAAGACCAGCCGGTTGCCGGGCAGGGCGAAGGCATTCACCTCGGGACTTGCGACGATATGGACCTGCGGTGGCGTTAGCCCGTTCGCTTCGACGAGGCGGTCGACCAGGTCCTGCACCGGAACTGTGATGGCCGCCTCCTCGACCACGGTGGCGGTTGCGGCATAGCTCTCCCAGTACGCATCTCCGAGCGAGGTTTCGACGGATTCGGGCAACTGCAAGATTTCGTCCCACGGGATGGCCCGGATGGCCCACCACAGGCCGAGGATGCCCACGAGAAGAACGGCAGCTGCGAGGAGGAGGAGTTTTTTCACGGGACAGAGGAATCAAGCAAGGTGTCGGTGATGCGTGCAATCAGGGGGAAGCGCACGTGTTCTCCCCGTCGGGTACGGATCGCTGCCTGAATCGTGCCGATGAATTCGGCAGCGTTCAGGAGCACGACGGCCCCGGCGCCCACGAAATAAAGCGTCGGGAAATCCTCCTCAGCAAGGTAGCACCGTATGGTCCACGACATCAGGCTGGCGTTCGCGATGAACAGGAGCAACTGAGAGAGGAGGGCTTGGGTCGCATGCCAACGGGCGAAAGGCCCCGCCCTGCGGCTCCCGAGCGCAAAAATCACCGAAGCCACGAGGTTGATGATGGGAAGCGGGAGCCCGACGGCGACGGCCGCCATGGAGACGACGTAGCTGAAGCTCGCTTGTGTGGCTTCTTGCTCAGTGGGCGCCTCGTCGAACACGACCACTCAGGCTGCGCGCAAAATCAACCGGGTCCAATGCACGGCCAGCAGCACAACCAGGGCGATGGCCACCGGCGGGCGGCGCACCGTAGACTCTACCGTGAGGTAGGCACGCCACAGGGTCTCGCGGCGGGTAGCCAGGTCGATTGCGGCGACCACCGGAAGCACCACCAGCGCTGAAGTGGCGAGAAACCCGAGGGGATTCCAGTCCCAAGCTGCCCGGAGATCCCCAACGAGCAGGGCCGCCACACTTCGCGTCGTGCCACACGCCGGGCAAGGCGCTCCCGTGGCGGCGTGGAAGATGCAAACGCCAGCGGCTTCAGCACCGAGGGAGGCATTCCAGTCATACCGGGCGACAGAGGCCAGACCGAGCCCGGTTCCGAGGAACACCAGCCGGTAGAACCACCTTCGGGTCATGCCAGGGCGCGGGAGAGCTGTGCGAGGTTCTTTTGGCGCGCAGCGTCCATGATCAAAAAGAGGTCCACGATGGCCCAAATTCCTGCTCCACCGCATGTGAGCAGCTTGCCGATGCCCATCCCGGTGTCGCCGATCATGAACCGGTCGATTCCCAGGGTCCCACCGAGGAAGCTGACAATGAGCATCATGGTCGGTTCCTTCAGGTCAAGTGCTTGGATGTACGCCCACTTGCTGTCATCGGCGTTCAGCAGCATGTCGCGCACGGCAGGGATGCGAGCGGTCTCGAAGAACTTCGCGTTCGAAACGAGGTACATGTCCACTTTTGATTGTTCCATGCGGCAAACTAACTGAAAAACGACTTACTCGATGCGAAGCGGCAGTTCCTTCGGGGCCTTTACGCTGTAGCGGAGGGTTTTCTTCTCAGTTTTTCCAGCGGCAATCTTGAGGTCCCACAGCACTTTTCCGGTCACGTTGTCCACCGAGGCGCCGTCGGTCTTCTGCCGTTCGATTTCGATGTCTTCGTTCGTGGCGAGCGGAACCTGGTCCTCAAGGAGCAGGTGGATGGGGGTCTGTTTGCGGTTGATGACCGAGAATTCGTACTCGCGCAGGTATTCGCGCTTGCCCGACAGCAAGGCTCCGGTGTCTTCGCGGACCGTGCGCTTGCGGCGCACCTGAATGCCCATGTCCGGTCCGAGCGAAATGGCCAGCGTATCCTGCACGAAATCCAGGCGCAACTGGCTCTCTCCCACGTAGTCGTCTTCGAAGTAGATGTGCATCCGCCCGTCGAGCAGGTCGAGCTCTTCCCAACCGGTGAAGTGCGCCGTGAGGTACACCTGGGGGTCGAGTTTGGGGGCGCAGCTGTGGAGGTAGTCCACGGGCAGCCGGTGTTCGATGATGCGAACGCCGTGCTCCTGCTGATCCGAGGGAATGGTGTGGCGAGAAGCGACCTCGAAGCGCGTTTGGGTGGGGCTGTAGGCGACCGTGACGGAGTTGTATTGGAACTCCTGTTCTTCAGCGCCGCGCGAGGAGAGCCGCTTTGCCGACCGGGAAAACAGGGCATCGTCCACCATGTCTTCGCGTTGGCTGGTCACGACTGCAACTTCTGAAAATGCCAGTGTTTGAGGCGCTAAAGCCACGTTCATCACCGGTGAGCTGACCATCAGGCTTTCTTGGGTGTGGCCGGCGTACGCAAAATTCACGGAGGTCACCCCCGCAGGCACGCCCAGGGTGTAGAACCCGTTGACATCCGTCGTCACCACACTTCCGCCGGCCCAAACCTGCGCCCCCACCAGCGGATTGCCATGGACGTCATAGAGTTGGCCGCGCACGTCGCGCACGTTCGGGTTGTAGGGCTGCGATCGGAGCCACGCATTTGCCGCGCCGGAGGGGTTCATGCCCTTCGGGACGAACGAAGGTCCATCGAGCATCCACGGCATCAGTTCCGGCTTCGACCGGTTCTGGCTGGGCATCCCGGTGGAGATGGTGAGTCCCACATTCTTCCAGTCCTCCCCGGTTTGCTGCCGCACCATGGCCTGGTACTCCAGCCGCAGGGGCTCGGCCGTGGTCACCACGCGGGCGTTGTAGGACGGCGACCAGCCCGCATTTTGCATCCAGTAAGAGATGACGAGTTCGCCCTTCGTGGGCTTCGTGGCTTCCACACGGACGATGACTTCGAGGGAGGTCTTCGTTTCGAGGGCGGGCAGCTTGAGGATTTGCTCGTCAAGTGTGCCGATTGTGGCGTTGAGCTCGGCCACCTTCGCATCAATGGCCGCGCGCCCCTGGTGAATGGCGAGGAACCGCTCCCGGAAGTAGCCGTTCGCTTTGATGAGGCGCTCGAGGTCTACCCCGCTGTCTTTCACGGTGAAGCCCTGGTTGTTGAGCAGCAGTTGCTCTTCCCGGTCAAACAAAACGCGTTGCCCGTTTTCGATGTTGATTTGCTGGGCGATTTCGTTGCGGCGCTTGTAAAGCCGCTGGCGCTCGGTTTCCGATTCCCTCCCTTTCAGCGTGTCCGTGTGGTAGCGGTGGCTGATGCTCAATACGGTAAAATCTCCCGACCCCGTGATGCGGAGCTTGCTCGGGTCGATGGCGGTGCTCAAATCTGGAATCACCACAGTCGTTCCTCCAGCAAGCAGGCTGATTTCCGAGGTACGCTCCACCTGTGCCCCCTGCTGGTACACCACGACGTGGTCGATTTTCGAATCGAACTTCTTTTCAGACGGATCGACCTCTGCGACAGAGGGAAGGAGGAAGAAGGGGAGGAGGAGGGTGAGCATGGGCGGGGTTGAGGTTGAGAACGAGGTTGGGGATGGCGAAGACCGTGCCAAAAAGGTTGAACTAGTTCGACGGGGTGGCCGGGTTCAGAAACCGAGGCGGGAGCGGGTACGCGCGAGCACGTCGGAGGCCACGGCCCGGGCGCGTTGGGCGCCGGTGGCGAGCTCGGACTCGAGTGCGCCGGGGTCGGACATCCAGCCGGCGAAGGCGGCGCGTTCCGAGGCGAAGCCGTCGACGATGGCTTCGAGCAGTTCTTTTTTCGCGTGGCCCCAGCCGTAGCCGCCGGCGCGGAGCTTGTCGGCCATGGCGGCGGCGGCGGCGACTCCAGCGACGACGGAATAGAGCTGCCAAACGACGGACGGCTCCGGGGCTTTCGGGGCTTCGAGCGGCGTGGCGTCGGTGACGATGTCCTTGTTGATGCGGTCTTTCAGGGTCTTCGGGTCGGCGAAGATGTCGAGGGTGTTGCCCTTCGATTTGGACATTTTCGCGCCGTCGAGACCGGGGATGAGCATTGTGTCCTCGCGGACGAGCTCGCGGGGAAGGACGAAGGTCTCGCCCATGCGGTGGTTGAAGCGGGCGGCGACGTCGCGGGTCATCTCGAGGTGCTGGAGCTGGTCCTTGCCTACGGGCACGAATTCGGCGTCGTAGAGCAGGATGTCCGCCGCCATCAGCATGGGGTAGGAGAAGAGCCCGGCGTTGACGTCCTCGAGCCGGTCGGCTTTGTCTTTGAAGCTGTGGGCGAGGGCGAGCCGGCTGTAGGGGAAGAAGCAGCTGAGGTACCAGGCGAGCTCGGTGACCTGGGGGATGTCGCTTTGGCGGTAAAACACCGTGCGCGAGGTGTCGAGGCCGAAGGCGAGCCACGCGGCGGCAACGGCCCGGGTGTTTGCCCGAAGTTCGTCGGCATCCTTGATCTGGGTCAGGGAGTGCAGAT
This sequence comes from Flavobacteriales bacterium, assembly GCA_049454255.1. GTDB lineage: Bacteria > Bacteroidota > Bacteroidia > Flavobacteriales_D > Sanyastnellaceae > CAMCYM01. Next base: position 341 of record JBMTYE010000047.1, on the reverse strand, counting down.
CGGCGATGAACAGGAAGCTGTCGTTCGCCGGATCGTTCGCCATGGCGATGGCCGGCCGGATGGCGCCGAGGAGGTTGCCGAGGTGCGGCGTGCCGGTGCTTTGGATGCCGGTGAGGATGCGTGCCATGGGGGGCGAAGTTACGGCTGGCGCACGCGGAGGGCATCGGCGACGACCGTTTCCTGCAGCGTCCCGTGGCCGATGGTGAAGAGGTAGAGTGCACGCGGCAGGCGTCCTGCCGCGGCCAAATCAAACCGCACCGCGACCCGCGTCCAGTCGCCGCGCGCGTCCTGCAGGTGGTCGACCCCGCTCGCGGCAGGGGCCTGCGCGAGCCAAACCCGCT
>JBMTYE010000046.1:0-8978 GCA_049454255.1 Flavobacteriales bacterium | reverse complement strand
CTCTCCACGGACGACCGTGGTGGTGCTTCCGAGCACGCGGGCGATGATCCGCTTCCGGGCCGCGTATGCCGCTCTTGCAGGTCCCGGGGCATGGCTGCCGCGGCTGACGACGTTGCAGGGATTGCTCTCCGACGCAGCGGGCACCTTGCCGATGGACAGCCTTGAGGCGATGGGGGATTTGTTCAGCGCGTGGAAGGAGGCGGGGTACGCTTCGCAGGCCGCGTTTTTGCCGTTTTCCCGGTGGGCGGACACGGCCTTGCGCGATTTCAATGCCATCGATCACCACCTGCTCGATGCGCGGAATGTGTTCCGCAATTTGTGCGATATCAAGGAGATAGAGGCGTGGAGCTTTGCGGATCCTGCCGGGCTGACGCCCGTCCAAACCGAGGCCCTCGCCCACTGGGAAATGCTCCTCCCCCTCTACGAAGGCACGCGCCGCCGCTACGCCGACTCCGGGTGCGGTCCTGCGGGATGGACGGCGCGGCGCGCCGCGGAATCCGGCTCTACCGACGGCTTCGACCGGCTCCACGTCGCCGGACTCGGCGCACTCACGCCCGCAGAACACGGGTACCTCACGCGGGTGGAAGCGACGGGGCGGCTGGTTTGGCACTGGGACGCCGACCGCAGCTATGTGGCGGACGCCGCCCTCGAGGCTGGACACGAGCTCCGCCGGTGGATGCGGCCTGCCGACGTGGCGTCCCTGCCCGACCGGCTCGCAACACGTCCTCCCCGGCTCGTCACCGCCGCGTGCAGCAGCCGCCTCTACTCAGCGACCTACGTCCGCGCCACCCTCGAAGCGCTCAGCCCGGAAGAGCGCGACCGCACAGCAGTCGTGCTGCCCGACGGCGCCGCGCTTTCCGTGGTGCTCGACAGCCTCGGCGGCGACGGGGGTCCGCGCGCGCTCAACGTCACGATGGGCCTGGCCCTTGCCGAAACCCCGGTGCGCGACTTTTTCGACCTCGCTTTCCGGATGGCCTTCCGCAGCAAGTCGTCGTGGTACCATGCAGACGTGCGGGACTTCCTGGGCCATGCGGTCGTGCGTGCCGTTCCGCCCCATCCCGAGTTTGCGGCGGACGCCACGCGGGTGCTGGCCACCATGGCGAAGGGCCACTGGGCCTGGGTCCGAGCGAGCGAGTTAGAGGCGTTTTCCAGCGGGCCCGTTGCGGAGGTCTGCGGCGAGCTCGGGGCGCTGAGGACTTCGGACGGTCCCGGGTGGGTGGAAGCGCTGCGGGGGTGGGTCGGCGTTTGGCGGGCGCGGATGGACGGGGACGAGACGGATGCCCTGGTCCGGGCGGGAATGGATGCAGCCGCGCGGGCTGTCGAGGTGGCGGCCCGGTTTGTCCACCGCACGCCCGACCTCTTTCCCCGGCCAGAAGACGCGCGCGATTTGGTCCTGTCGGTTCTCGCGCCCGTGCGCATCGACCTGCTGGGCGACCCCGACGACGGCCTGCAAGTCATGGGCCTCATCGAAACCCGTGGACTCGACTTCGACCGGGTTTTCGTGCTCGACTGCAACGAAGGCACGCTGCCGCGCACTGCCCCCGACGAGAGCTTTATCCCCGCAGATCTTCGAGCTGCCCACCGCCTGCCCATGCGGCACGAGCGGGAGGCCGCCTTTGCCTATTCGCTCTACCGCTTGCTGCACGCCAGCGACGAAGTGCACCTCGTGTACCTGACAGAACTCGACGCTTCCGAACCGAGTCGGTACATCGCTCAGCTCCAGCGGTCGTTCCGGCCTGGGGGGAAGGCTCTCGCCCTTGAGCGGGTGGCTGTGGCGCCGCCCCTTCCGGGACCGCGACCGACCATTCCTGCGTTGCAGTGGAGCGATGCGATGCGGGAGCGGTTGCGGGTTTGGGCAGCGCGGGGCGCAAGCCCATCCGCGCTGAATAACCTCTTCACTTGTGAGCGTAACTTTCTGTATTCATATCTGTTACGACTCAGAGAGCCACGCGATCTCGAGGAACACATGGCCGCCAGCACCTTCGGTTCCATCGTCCACTACGTGTTCGAGCATGGACTCCAGGACGCCGTCGGCCGCGTGGTCACTGCCGATGACCTCAAACGCATCATCGACCGGCTCCCGGAACTGCTCGCGGCGGCGGCGGCAAAGGAGTTCAACGCAGCCTTCACAGAGTCCGGCGAAAACTACCTGAGTCTGGTGCTGGCGGAAGCCACCGTACGCAAACTCATCGCGCAGGAACTTGCTGAAATTGAGGATGGTGCGGTGCGGACGTTGCTGGATTTAGAGAAAGAATTGAACCGCACGTTTGAAGGTCCCGAAGGGTTCGGGCCGCTGACGCTCAAGGGCAAAGCGGACCGGGTGGAGCGGGAGGGCGGCGTGCTGCGCATCGTCGATTACAAGACGGGCAAGGTGGAGCAGAAGGAGGTCAGTCTGAAGGCGACGTGGGAGGAGGACCTGCTCGACGGCAAGCGCGGAAAGGCAGTCCAACTCTTCGCGTACTGCGCGATGTCGGCAGAGGCCCCGGTACGCGCCGCCATCCGGTCTGGGCGGTATGCGCGTTCCGGGTTGCTTGAACTGACCGTGGACAAAGAAACCCTGCTGTCGGCGGACCTCGTGCAGCAGTTTGTCGACCGGGTGGGAGAAGCGCTCGTGGCGCGTTTGGGCGAAGCCCGGGAAGTCGACCACCACCCGGATGCGCACTACTGTCCGTACTGTGTCGTGCTGGATCCCCCGCCGTCATGGGAGTAATCGCCCGGCAATCCTTGCGGTCCGCCGTGGCCATCGGCGCGGGCATGACACTCGGAGCCGTGAACACGCTGTACGTGATGCCGCGCGCCTTCGAGGGCCACGAGGACTTGTGGGGACTCGTGCGGGTACTGGTATCCTGGGGGGCCATCGCTTCACAAGTGCTGACGCTCGGCATTCCCTCGGCCATCATCCGCTTTTTGCCGAGGTATCCTGAGCACGAGCGGCCCCAGGTATTTACGACGCTTATCCTGTTTCCCGCGGCAGCTGTGGCGGCAGCTGGGCTTGTGCTCGCATTAGGAGGTGAGGCCGCCGTGCAGCGCTGGGGCGGAGAGGACGCCGACGTGATGACCGGGCGGGTAGGCTACCTCTTCGTCATGATCGTCGTGTTTGCGACGGCGGCCGTGGCGCGGGCAGCCGTGGTCACTCGGCTGAAGGCAACGACCATGGCCATTCTTGAGGAGCCGTGGCTGAAGGGGTCCTACCTCGCACTCGCGCTGGCCTTCGGGGCAGGGATGCTGGGATTCAACGCGTTCTTGCTCGCCTATGTCGGAACCTACGTGGTCTATGCGGGAGTCATTGCCGCACAAGCCTGGGCAAACCGCATCCGTCTGAAGTTGCCGCTGGTCACGAAGGACGTGAAGGAAATACTAGGCTACAGCGGGTTCAACTTGCTGACCATCGGCTCCGCCGTCATCGCCCAAAACCTGGACTACATCATGGTGGGCTCCTACCTGGGCCTCGCCGAAGTGCCCCGGTATTCGCTTGCCGCCTTCGTGGGCTACGTCGTTGCGCTCCCCCACCGTGCGGCTGGCAACATCCTGGCCGGGGTTTCGGCGAGACGCATGGCCGAAGAAGGCCACGAAGGGATGCGGCAGCTGTGCCGCCAATCCACGCGGGTGTACACCGCCCTGTCCCTGGGCGTTTTCGTAGCCATTTGGGCCGGGTATCCGGCCTTTGAAAGCCTTCTCCCCCTCAACTACCGAGGTCTGGAGCCGGTTTTCATTGCCATCGGCCTTCAGCAGGTCATTTCAGGATCTCTGGGAACGGTCGGTGCTGTCATCGGCTTCGGGCCGCACTACCGGCGCACGCTTCCCATACAAATCGGTTTGCTCGTGATGACGGTGATCACGAACCACCTGTGCATGCAGACCTTCGGATGGGGCCTGGCTGGGGCCGCCGTGGCCACGCTGTTTACGGCTGTTTGGAACTTCTGCTGGTACACGCTGCTGCTGTGGCGCCTGCACCGCATCCACCCCTTCACGTGGGATCTGTTGCGCATCCTTGCCGTGAGTTCGGCCGCTGCGGTCGTCTTCCGCGTCATTCCACTGCCCGAGATGCATGCGAGCATCGAGGCGTTCGGACGGGGCGCCCTCGCCGGGGGAACCGCAGTCGGACTCGGACTCGCGTGGGGAGCCATCCCGGAACTCCGGGATGCCATCCGCCGCACCATCGGCCGCTGAGGCGGCGCGTTACTTCACGCGCACCCAGGTCTGGGTCCGGTAGACGAAGTAAAAGTAGCCGCGTACCTTGAGCTCGTCCGGTTTGCCGGGCTCGAACCACATTTCGCAATCGTAGATCTTCCCGTTTTTCGGGTCGCAAATCGTGCCGTCCTCCCACTCTGCTTTCGCGCCCTGCTGGACCATGCCACGGACGATTTCCATACCGAGGGCCGGCTGGTTCTTGCGGTCGTCCGTGCAGTCGGTGCATTTGGGATTCTGGTCCTCGTTCGGCAGCCGGAACAGCTCGACGATCTTGCCGTAGTATTTGCCGTTTCGCTTCGTGATTTCGACGATGCTCTTGACCCGGCCGGTCTCGTCGTCAATGGTTTTCCACCGTCCTTCGATGCGGGGGAGGGAGGTTTGGGCCGCCGCAGGTGCTGCCCAAGTCACCAGCGCCCACCCGAAGCAAGCGGCGGCCAAAAAAGAAAGCGTCAACGGTCGCATAGCACTGAATTTCAAGTGTTTTCATTCATCGGAAGCACTTCGCTCTTGCCATCATGCGCCCGGTGAATGGCCGCATTCAGCTCGAACCCGAGCAAGAGCACCGTACTGTTCGAATTGACCCAGATCAGCGTGACCAGCAGGGTTCCCAGCGAGCCGTACAGCTTGTTGTAGCTCGCAAAGTGCGCAACGAACCAGGAGAATCCGAGAGTCAGGAGGACGATGGCCACCGTAGCCACCGTGGCACCTGTGGAGCGCCACTGCCACGCACCGCGGTCGATGGCGCCCACATTGTACAAGAGCGTTACCGCCCCGTGCACCATGGCCACCGCGAGGCCCCATCGCGCCACCTCCAGCCATGGCACGACGTCCCCGCGCAACCACCGGCGGCTGTGGGCCCAGTCCAGTACCTCCCCCGCCACGCCGAGAAGCAACACCGCCGTGAGGAACATCAAGGTCAGCAGTACAAGCAATCCGATGGAAACCAACCGGAACACCATGGGATGCGGACGGTCCCGCACATGCACGCTCTCCCCGAACCCCTTCAAAATCGCGTTCACACTGCCCGACGCATAGAAAAGCAACAGCACGAAGCCCACCGAAAGCAGGGTTCCTTGACGTTGGGCCATGAAATCGTCCACGGTCAGCTCGAGAAGCCCGACGGCCTCCTCCGGAAGTACCATCGCTAACCCTTCGAGGATATCCGGGGTCTCCAGCGGCGTGAAGGGCACGAGACTCACGACGAGAATCATCGCAGGAAAGAAGGCGAGGAACAACCGGAAGCTGATGGCCGCCGCCCGCGTGTCGACCGAACCGTTGAACAGCCCCACGGCGAAAAACCGCAACACCGTATAAGCATCCACACCCGCCGCACCCCACGGGCGAAGCGCCGACAGGCCCCCGCGCACCCGACGGAAGGCCCCGCTGCGCACGATGGCCCGCACCAGGGGCCCGTCCGGCAACGGCGGCTGGCTCCCTGCCTTCCCCCTCATCCGGCTGCGTGCTTCATGCTGAGGTCCAGTCCTGGAACACTGTGCGTCAGCCACCCCATGGAAATGAAGTCCACACCCGTCTCCCCGAACTGCACGGCCGTCTCCGGCTCGATACCTCCCGAGGCCTCGAAGACCTCGCCTGCTGAGCGGGCTGCCACGACCGGCCGGATGGCCTCCGGGGTCCAGTTGTCCAGCAGGTAGCGCGTCACCAGCGGCACCCCGTCCGGCCCGGCCAGTTGCCGCGACGCGGCGCGCGCCTCTGCGAGTTCTGCCTCACTCCGCACCTCCACAACGACAGGCACTTGGGGACTCCCCGGGAGGTCGAGGTAGGTGCGTACCCCGGCGAGTGCTGCCGCCATGCTCCCCGCGAAATCGACGTGGTTGTCCTTGATGAGCACCATATCGTAGAGGCCCATGCGGTGGTTGACTCCGCCTCCGACCCGCACGGCGTACTTCTCGAAGGCCCTCAAACCGGGCGTAGTCTTCCGGGTGTCAAGTACCTTGCAGGAGGTGTGCGCTAACGAAGCCACGACCTCGGACGTCCGGGTGGCGATTCCGCACATCCGCTGCAGGAAATTCAGCGCCACCCTCTCCCCCCCGAGCACCGACCGCGCCGGCCCCTCCACCTCGAGCACCACGGCGCCCTGCTCCATCCGATCGCCATCGTGAAGCATCGGAGTGCACCGCACGGTGGGATCGACATGCGCAAATACACGCACGGCCACCTCGATTCCGGCGAGGATTCCGGGTTCTTTGGCCACCACAACGGCCTTCCTCAAAGCCTCCGCAGGCACCGCCGCCGCACTCGTCACATCGCCTGAACCGAAGTCCTCCTCCAGCGCCCAGCGGATGAGCCGGTTCATCTCTTCGGTGATCATGTCGCGAAGATAACCCCGGTGCCGGGCTACCTTCGCCGCCGATGCAGCATACCCTTCTTGCCGTGGGCATCACCCGGGAAGCCTGGATTCGCACCGGAACCGCAGATTATGCAGACCGGCTGCGGCATTACACCCGGTTCACCTACCTCGAAACCCCGGACCTGAAACTCCGCGGAGCGAAGGGAACGCCCGACATCGTGCGCGAAGGGGAAGCTGCCTTGATCGAGCGGGCCCTTGCCGGCGTCGACCACCTCATCTTGCTGGACGAACGGGGAAAGGCGTACGATTCACCGGGACTCGCCCGGCACATCGCTGGCCTGCAGCAGCGCAGTTTAAAGCACGTATGCTGGGTAATCGGTGGTCCATACGGATTCCACGAGCGCATCCGGGAGCGCTCCCACGGAAGTTGGAGCCTCGGGCCGCTTACGTTTTCGCATCAAATGATCCGGCCGTTCGCGGCGGAACAGCTCTACCGGGCCCACACCATCCTTGCGGGTGAGCCCTACCACCACGCCTGAGGTGTTACTCGGCGAGGACGGTCACCCGTCCCCCGAGGACTTCCACCGTGCCGCCTTGCACAGCGAACCGCTGTTCTTCGCGGTCCACACGCACCATCACCTCACCCGCCCGCAGCGTCGTGATCAGTGGCGCGTGACCCGCGAGCACCCCGAGGCTTCCATCCACCCCGGGAAGGCCCACATAGGTGGCTTCCCCGGAGTAGAGGGTTGCGTCCGGAGTCAGGATGTCGACCTGGAATCGGGTGCTCATTGTGCTTCCGCAAGCATTTTCTCTCCCGCCTCGATGACCTCCTCGATGGTGCCCTTCAGGTTGAAGGCTGCTTCTGGCAGGTGATCAAGTTCACCGCTGAGGATGCGGTTGAAGCCCTTGATGGTGTCGTCGATGGACACCAGCGCACCCGGAATTCCGGTGAACTGCTCGGCGACGTGGAACGGTTGCGACAGGAAGCGGGAAATACGACGTGCCCGGTAGACCGTCTGCTTGTCTTCCTCGCTGAGTTCGTCCATGCCGAGGATGGCGATGATGTCCTGGAGTTCCTTGTAGCGCTGCAGGGTCTCCTTCACGTTTTGGGCGCATGCGTAGTGCTCCTCGCCGACGATGGCCGGAGTGAGGATGCGCGACGTGGAGTCGAGGGGGTCTACTGCCGGGTAAATGCCCAGTGCCGCAATTTTCCGCGACAACACCGTCGTCGCGTCGAGGTGGGCGAAGGTGGTTGCAGGAGCCGGGTCAGTCAAGTCGTCCGCCGGAACGTAGACCGCCTGAACCGAGGTGATGGATCCGCGCTTGGTGGAGGTAATTCGCTCCTGCATGAGACCCATTTCGGTTGCAAGCGTCGGCTGGTAACCTACTGCTGAAGGCATCCGGCCGAGAAGCGCAGACACTTCTGAACCGGCCTGCGTGAAGCGGAAGATGTTATCGATGAAGAACAGAATGTCGCGGCCACCCGTCGTGGCGTCGCCGTCGCGGAAGTACTCAGCGACCGTCAAGCCGGAGAGGGCCACCCGGGCACGTGCGCCGGGAGGTTCGTTCATCTGGCCGAAGACCAGGGTCGCTTGGGATTTGGCCAACTCGCCCATATCCACCTTCGACAGGTCCCAACCGCCTTGCTCCATGCTGTGCTGGAACGCCTCGCCGTACTTAATCACCCCCGATTCAATCATCTCGCGGAGCAGGTCGTTCCCCTCGCGGGTGCGCTCACCCACACCGGCGAACACCGAGATGCCCTCGTAGCCCTTCGCGATGTTGTTGATCAGCTCCATGATGAGGACGGTCTTGCCCACCCCGGCACCGCCGAAGAGACCGATCTTTCCGCCCTTCGCATAAGGCTCGATGAGGTCGATGACTTTGATGCCGGTGAAGAGCACTTCCGTCGAGGTGCTGAGGTCTTCGAAGCGCGGGGGCTCCTGGTGGATGGCGCGGCCACCGGCAGCGTCAATCTGGCCGATGCCGTCGATGGCATCGCCGACCACATTGAAGAGACGGCCCTTGATTTGGTCCCCGACAGGCATCGTAATGCCCACGCCAGTTGCCCGCACTTCCGTTCCGCGGCTCAAGCCTTCGGTGGAGTCCATGGAAATCGTCCGCACGGTGTCTTCTCCGATGTGCTTCTGGGTCTCCAGCACCAGGCGTCCGCCCGGGCGGTCCACCACGAGTGCATCGAGGATCTTCGGAAGCGGCGTTCCTGCCGGGAAGGTGACGTCGACCACTGGGCCGATGACTTGGGAAATGGTACCGTGCATGGCAATGAAATTCGGCGCGAAAGTACAGCCAAATCTCCTCCCAGCACAACCTACCTTTGGGGTGTGAAGGTGCATGAGCGAGCCTGCGATTTCCGGGCAGACCGACCGATTGTGCTGACCGTCGGCACCTTCGACGGCGTGCACGCCGGACACCGCGCAGTTCTCGCCGCCCTCGGCCGCATCGCCCGCGAGCTTGACGC
>JBMTYE010000045.1:0-9111 GCA_049454255.1 Flavobacteriales bacterium | reverse complement strand
TCGGCGCCTGTATTGCGGCATTGATTCAATCGTCAAGTGCAGCCTCGACGATCACACTTACGGCCGTACTTTCAGGAGTGATTAGCCTCGAACAAGGAGCTGCGATGATCTTAGGGGAGAACATCGGGACCAGTTTGACGGCAAATCTTGCCGCTGCGGTCGGTAACCGTGATGCACGTATTGCAGCGCGAGTTCACTTCCTTTTCAATGCGGTGGGAGCCTTTTGGGTGATTTGGTTTGTCCCCTCCATCTCGGACGGACTGAGGACGTTTTGGGAGGCGAATTCCCTTGACGCAGGAATTCTGGATGGACTCGTTTTAGCGAGTTTCCACACCCTCTTCAACGTGAGCAATGTGGTGTTATTGAGTGGTTTTTCAGGATACCTGATTTCCCTTGCTGGCATGCTCGTAAAGGCCCAGCGTTCGGATGCAGTGGATTCGGATGACCTGTCCACAGTGGGTTCGATGCCCACAGAACTTGCTTTGCAGAAGGTTCAAGAATCACTCCTGACCTCAGCACTTCTTGCCCGGCGTATGAACGATTCTACGCAAGAATTGCTCGCGGCCATTGAGGTGATGGAGCAGGCGGATCTTGTGGAGCGGGTAGCGCGTCTTGAAGAGAAGTCGGACCGCATCCACCGGCAGGTGGAGCGCGCGGTAGGAGTGTTGATTTCAAGTGATTTGACGCCTGAGTTTGGCGCCCGGCTGCAGGCGTGTTCCGGGGCAAATCCGGATTTGGAGCGCATCGGGGATATTTACTTGTTGCTGGCGATGAAGCTCAGCAAGCGCGATCCGACGGAGGGGTATTTTGTTCCCAAACAGCGCGACCGCCTGCGCACCATGTTTGGCCTGCTCGGCGAAGCCATTGACCTCATGGTGGATCACCTGCACCTTGAGCGCAAGGTGGACCTCGATAAGGTCGCGGAAGTGGAATCTCGGATCAACGCCTACCGGGATGCACTTCGGGAAAAGCATGTTAGGGATGCAGACCGCGGTCGCTATCCTACTTCAAGTGGTCTGCTCTACCACGAGACGGTGACAGCACTTGAGGAAATCGGCGATCGGATTGCGCACGTAGGACACCAGTTTGCTCGAGCAGGGGACTTCACGGTTTGACAACCGGTGCGGTCAGCACGGTATTCGATGCATTCAGACTCCGGTCCCACAAGGTGATGCTGAAGCGCAGGGTATCAAAAGGGCTCGAGAGGTACCACGAAGGCAAATCGACGGCGATGGTGCCTTTTTGTGCGGGACTCGATCCCGTCGGGGCTGCACGAGGAATGCGGAAGTAGAACGGAATTTGGCCCGCCTCGATGAGCAACGGAACCTGGGTCCATACGCCGTTGCGGAGTTCTTCGTATTCGCACTGGAGATTGTAGTGGTGCGCGCAGGTCGGGCAAAACACACCCAAGGTATCGCCACTGTCGAGGCCCACATCACCATCTCCATCAGTAAACTCGAGCACCAACGTCCGGCCACCTCCGGGAGCTTCGTCCAGTGATTGAAAGGCCAAAGCAGGCACATCCGGATACGCAGGTTCCGGGAGACAGCTGTTCAGCACGAGTACACATCCCGCGAAGAGCGCCACATACCGCATAGCCGTAAAGCTACGGATTGCTGAACTTTGCAACATGGATGTACAGGCGCTGCGGGAACGATTTCGAGCGCTGAGGCTCAGCGGGGCCAGTGCAGAAGCATGGGAGTCTTTTGAATTCGACGTGTTCCGGTTTCAAGCGGTGCACAACCCGGTGTATGCCCGGTTTCTTGAAGCGCTCAACGTGCGCGTGGAGTCAGTGGATTCGGTCGAGCACATTCCCTACCTGCCGGTGGAGGCCTTTGTACACCACAGTGTGGGTTCCGGGGAGACGGTATTTCGAAGTTCGGGGACGATGTCGGGCGGGCGACGGGCTGAGCACGCTGTGGATGATGTGGAATGGTACGACGAGGTGGCAGTGGCAGGATTTGAGCGGGAGTGGGGTGGGCTTACTGGCTGGGTTGTGGGGGGGCTGTTGCCGGGGTATTTGGGCCGGGGCGATGCGTCGCTGGTGCATATGGTCCGGGCTTTCGGTCGTCGCAGTGCGTGGGGTGAAGCGGGGTTGTTCGATCGCGCGGGCGCAGAATGGACACGATGGGTGGAAGCCGCAGTAGGGAGTGGAGCAAAGGTGCTGCTGGTGGGGGTGACCCATGCGCTGCTCCGGTGGCTTCCGCAACAGGGGTGGTCGAACGGCGCGAATGTTGTCGTCATGGAAACAGGAGGCATGAAAGGCATGGGGGAGGAGTTGATTCGGGAAGAAGTCCATGCACGGTTGCGCTCAGCCACAGGGCTTTCTACCGTCTCCAGCGAGTACGGCATGACGGAATGCTTGTCGCAAGCATATGCCCGCGGAGGAGGGCGTTTCGCGCCGCCACCCTGGCTGCGTGTGCGGATCGTCGAAGTCGATGACCCGCTGCAGAACACATTTCCTGGGGGCCAAGGCCGCATATGCCTCTCGGATCTTGCGAACCTACATTCCTGTGCATTTTTAGCAACTGGCGACCTCGGAAGGCAGTACGGGGACGGGACGTTTGACGTCCTCGGCAGACACGATCGTGCTGAGGTGAGGGGGTGTAATTTAATGTTGTAAAACAGCCTAGTCGGTTGGAACATCCGTGGATGTGGCCCATCTTGCGCAGGCTTTCGCAACCGGCATGGAATTCTGGATAGGCCTCATCGGATTTTCGCTTGCTGCCTATTCGGTGGTGGGTAACGACAGCATCCAGACACTCGGCACCTTTATGGCTTCGAACGAGCGGGTTCCATGGTGGGGTTTGTGGTTGTTTGCCGGAGGTATTCTCGCTTTGACCTTGATTTTAGGCTATGCTGGCCTCGGTGAGCTGCTCGGAGGGAGTGGTTCTGCGGATTTGACCTTCGGCAAGTACGATGGTATGTTCGGCGGTGGAAAGGGGTTCCCCACGCTTTCATGGTGGTTCGTCCTTCCGCCCCTTGCACTCCTGTTCATTACCCGATGGGGGCTCCCGGTGAGCACAACCTTCCTGGTGCTGTCGTTTTTCCGCATCGAAAGTTTGCCGGATATGCTCACCAAAAGCCTGGGAGGTTACGGCATCGCGTTTGCCTTTGCCTTTGCAATCTACCTCACGCTTATCCCGCGCCTCGAGCGGTTTTTCCTTGAGAAACCCTTTGCAGAGGGGGAGGGATTGCTTCGGAACAAGCAGTTTTGGACTGTCGTTCAGTGGGTGTCGACGGGTTTTTTGTGGAGCCAATGGTTGACCCAAGATTTGGTCAACATCATCATCTACCTCGGAAACCCAGCGGACATTTCGTTCGGTCTTTTCCTCGTGGCCACGGGCGTGCTCGTGGGACTTCTCGGTTTAATCTTCTACCAAGACGGCGGAAAAATTCAGGAAATCGTTCGGGTAAAGGCAAATTCTGCAGATATCCGCTCGGCAAGTCTAATCGACTTTTTCTATGCAGCTGCCTTGCTCCTGTTCAAATACGACATGGCAGGCTTATGGTCTGGTAAGATCCCGATGAGCACGACGTGGGTGTTTCTCGGTCTGCTCGCTGGTCGAGAGATTGCCATGCGGACGAGGATTCCTGCTTTGCGCACAGGAAGCGTAACGAACATGGTCATTACCGATCTCGGAAAGGCCACCATCGGCCTGGTCGTCAGCGTGATGCTCGTGGTCATCCTGCACTTCGCGGAAGGCAAGGACCTCAGTGCCCTGTTTTAATCAGGTGACGTAGACGAGTGCGAAACTCTTTTTTCCCCGTTGCACGACCATCAGGCGGCTGGCAATCAGATCGTGGGAGGTAATTCGGTGGTCTTCCGAGCGCACGGGGGTCTTGTTGATTTGGATGGAGCCTTCGCCCAAAGCGCGCCGCGCTTCGGACCGCGAGGCGAGAAATCCGCTCGTCAACAGGTCCACCACGGGCATGCCAGCCGCCAGCGCTACCCGGTCGACGTGGTAGGTCGGGACCCCCTGGAATACTTCCTCAAGCTCTGCGACACTGAGGGACTCGAGTGTGTCGCGGGTCGAGGCTCCGAACAGGATTTGGGCAGCCGCGCGTGCCGTTGCTAGGGCGTCCTCACCGTGCACACGCCGTGTGATGTCATCAGCGAGCGCGCGCTGCATCCGGCGGCTGCCAGGATCCGCCTCGTGCTCCCGCTCAAGCGCCTCGATTTCAGCCCGATCCAGCAGCGTGAAAAAGCGCAGGAACCGCGCGGCATCCGCGTCCGCGACGTTCAGCCAGTACTGGTGGAAGGCGTACGCCGAGGTCTTCGTGCGGTCGATCCACACGTTCCCGCCCTCCGACTTGCCAAACTTCGTCCCGTCCGACTTCGTCACCAGCGGCGCCGTCACTGCAAAGGCCTGCCCCCCCCCGAGCCGGCGGATGAGTTCGGTGCCGGTCGTGATGTTGCCCCACTGGTCCGAGCCTCCCATTTGGACGCGGACGCCGTGGTGCTTCCAGAGGTGATAGAAGTCGTAGCCTTGGATGAGTTGGTAGCTGAACTCGGTGAAGCTCATCCCGTGCTCGAGCCGGTTTTTCACGCTGTCTTTCGCCAGCATGTAGTTCACGGTGATATGCTTACCGACGTCTCGGATGAAGTCGAGAAAGCCCATGTGCTGGAACCAGTCGTAGTTGTTGACCACGCGTGCAGCGTTCGGACCTTCGAAGTGGAGGAAGCGCTCGAGTTGGGCCTGCTGGCAGGCCAAATTGTGCTCAATCGTAGCCACATCCAGGAGCTGCCGCTCCGCCGTCTTGCCGCTGGGATCTCCCACCCGCCCCGTCGCCCCGCCCACAAGCGCAATCGGCCGCCCGCCCGCCCGCTGCCAGTGCAGCAATAGCATCACGGGAATCAGGTTCCCGATGTGCAGCGAATCGGCTGTGGGATCAAACCCCACATAGGCGGTCATGGGCCCCTCCGCCAGCGCCTCCTCTAAACCAGGCGTTGCATCGTGCAACAGCCCCCTCCAACGCAGTTCTTCCAAAAAATCCATGGCTCAGGCTCTTCCCCGCGAAGATAGGCCTGCCCGCGCTCACAGCACGTCGAGCAGCCCCTCCAGCGCCGAACTCCGCGACCCCTTCAGCAGCACCGTCCTCCCCGTCAGTGCTTTGGCCGCAAGTATGCCGCGCGCTTCTTCCGGGCTCAAACACGACGACACGTTCCCTTTTCCGCTCACCACAGCCGCGAATTCTGGCCCGACGCACATTCCCTCGATGCCCGTCTCCTCGAACAGAGCTGCGATCCGAGCATGTTCCTGTGGGCTGTATTCCCCGAGTTCGGCCATATCGCCCAGCACAACAAATCCCGGCGCCTTCTCAAGCTGTGGCAACCCGGCAAAGTGTGCGATGGCATGCTCCATGCTCGAGGGATTTGCGTTATAGGCATCGAGCAATACACTGTTGCGCCGTGTTTGCCGCCACTCAGATCGGTTGTTCCGGGGTTGGTATCCGGACACCGCCAAGGTGCACTGAACTGCGGTCACCCCGAAATGCAGGCCGACGGCGATTGCGGCAAGCACGTTTTCCAGGTTGTGGTCACCGCTGAGGTGCATGGCGACCGGCCCGTGCGCACGGCCATCGGGCCCTGTCCAGCGCAGGACCGGTCCCTCCGACGTGTCGTCGAGGGTGCCCACGGGGGGATGCTCGGCGGTTCCGTACAGCACCCTGGTGAGGCCCTCGCTGATCTCTCGTAGCACTGGATTCCCAGCGTGCACGAACACCGTGCCCCCGGTTGTACCGATGTGCTGGAAAAGTTCCCTTTTGCCTGCCTTGACCCCCTCGGGGCCGCCAAACCCTTCCAAGTGCGCCTTCCCGATGTTCGTAATCAGTCCATGGGTAGGTTCAGCGATCTCTGCCAGCCGGGCGATTTCGCGTTGCGCATTTGCCCCCATTTCGATGACAGCAAATCCTGCATCCGCAGGAATCTCTAACAACGTCAAGGGCACCCCGATTTCGTTGTTCAGGTTCCCCCTTGTTGCCCGAGCTCCAGGAAATCCCTGCTGCAAGACCGCGTGAATGAGCTCTTTCGTGGTGGTTTTCCCGTTGCTTCCTGTCAGCCCGAATACCGGGAAGTTCCAAGTTCGACGGTACATCCGAGCAACTTCCTGCAAGGACGTGAGCACATCCTCAACGTGGAAGTAGTCCGGTCCCTGAAATTCAGGACGATCCTCGTCGACCACCGCCTTTCCGCAGCCGAGCTCGAGGGCCCGTAATGCGTAGTCGTTGCCGTTAAACCGTTCGCCCTTCAGGGCAAAAAACACAGACCCTTTCGGCGCATTGCGGGTGTCCGTGGTGACGGAACCTGCACGCACAGCGGCTTCAAACAGGTCAGCGGTGGACGCTCGACCCATGTGCCGTTCAGTAGCCGGAAAGCTGTACCGGCGGGCCGAGACGGTCCATGGCACACCGGAACCCGATGGAAGCTGACGATTTGGACTCGTCTAGGTAGCGGCGCGTTCCCGGAATGAGGTAGTAGGCCCGATCATCCCAACCACCGCCTTTGTAGACGCGAGTCCGGTCGTTGATCAGTGTCGATTTGCCGTATCCGTACATCGGCGCTTCCTCGGTGCCTTCGGTTTCCTCTTCGCTCGCATTGAACATGCCTTCGTAGCGAATGCTGGATTCGAAGTCGCCGTCTCGGTAGCCGATGTTGTCAGCAATGCGGTAGTTGTCTCGCGTCATGTTCTCTTCGATGCGCACAGGACGGTACCGCACTTCACCTGGACGGGCCGTGATATTGCGGGCGAAGAAGTTCCGGACATCGGCTACGTTTCGAACATCGGGCTCGTCGATGTCGAGCAGTCCTTCAAGGAATAAATCGAGTTCTTCCCAAGCAACATCTACCTGCTTGTTTTGAACTTGCTTCTCCGCGGTCTCAATAGCCTGAAGTGCATCCTCAATGACCTTGTTTTCGCCGGCCGTGAAGCCTTTCGAACCGCTTGTTTGGTATTTTACCAGCTCGGTACGAACAAGCTTGAGGTCATATTCGGTTGAGGCATAGACATCTGCAACAGTACCATCTGCTGCGACTTCTTTCGTCGTGAACACGTTTCCACGGAAAGGACGGAATTCCTCTGTGTCCATTGTGCTCAATGGGCGGTAGACGTCCATCACCCACTCGCTCACGTTGCCAGCCATATTGAAAAGACCATAATCGTTGGCAGCATAGGTCTGTACAGGAACAGTGATGTCTCCGTTGTCATTCAGGCTGCCCGCAACGCCCATCATATCGCCGTTGCCTCGCATGAAGTTTGCTTGCATTTGGCCATAGTAGCCACTGCGGCTGTTGTCCTCGCGGGTGAAGTGACCATCCCAGGGATAGGTCCGGCGCTCCGCCACGAGTTCTTGGTAGCTGTTTCCGATTAGGCCGAGGGCAGCGAATTCCCACTCTGCCTCCGTGGGAAGCCGGTACTCCGGGAGCAGCAAGCCGTCCTCAATACGGATGGATCGGAAGTCTTCGTTCGGGTTGAAGCTACGCACCTTGCCCTCTTCGGTCCCCGACTCGAATTTGCCGTTGTAATAACCATCGGTAGTGTAGTACGAAGCAGCTGACTGGGCATCAGGTGCGTGCGCCATGAGGCCTTCACGGACGAGAATCTGCTCGTTTACCCTGTCCGTCCTCCACTTGCAATAATCGTTTGCCTGAAGCCAGCTCACGCCCACAACCGGATAGTCCTGGTAAGAGGGATGGCGGAAATAGTACTTGACATAGTTCTCGTTGTACCCGAGTTTCCTTCTCCAACATGCTTCATCGGGCATGGCCCGTGCAACGAGTTCCGGGTTGTCTTGTCCGTGAATGCGTTCGAGCCAGTAGATGTACTCGCGGTAGTATGAGTTGGTCACCTCGGTGGCATCCATGTAGAACGAGGACACTGTGACGCGACGGGGAATGTTGTCCCAGGCGAAATTGACGTCGTCGTCTACTTGGCCCATGGTAAAGGTTCCACCTTCGACGAAAACCAAGCCTGGACCCGTCTGTTGGTCCCCGTAGGCATGCTTTTCAAACCCGCCGTTCATGGGGTCATTGTAGTTCCAACCGGTTGCGCCTGAAGGTGCAGAAGTACAGCCAGACCCGATGAGCGCCCAAACGCCGAGCAGGCCCAAAATCCAGGTGGTTTCGTTTCTCAGTTGCATGGGGAAGAGTTGGAAATCAAGACAGATTGAAGGATGTACACCCGATTAACTAGAAAGCAGGGCAGGAAATTGTGCGGAATTTGGACCGCTTGCTCCTGCAATCGAACTGGATCGTCATCGACACTTCATGCGCACCCCCGGTGGCAGGCGTCAATTCAGACACGGTCAGGTCATAGCTGTATCCAAATTTGACCAAATCCGTCTGCACGCCGAGGGTAGCGATGAAGGCATCGCGGTAGTCCGTGAACAAAATGCCCCGGTACCAAATACCACCGACGAGGGGGCCTTTGGAGACATACACCCCGAGATTCAGCTGCTGGAACTCCCCTTGGCGGCGGTACAAAAAGTTCGGAGAAATCGTGGCTTCCACGCCTTTTGCGCTCTTTTGCAGCGGAAGCACAGCTCCGCCATGGGCCGTGTACTTCATCGGAAGGCGACTTGTGCCCAGCACCAGCGACTCATTCGGCTCATTCAAGTGATGCACGGCGAGACCACCGTAGAACTTGTCACTGAAGCCGAGCAATCCAGCGCTGAAGTCCGCAGCCTGCACTGTGCCCCCCCGCGGAATGTCCTGGGTTTCGTAGATGAATCCCCGGCGCGGATCGATCATATCCCCGAACGTCAAATTGCTCCAGTCCAGAGCTTTCTGCAGGTAGGTCACCTGAAGCGCTGCTTTGACGGAGAATTTCCGGGTAATGGCCTGCTGGTAGCTGTAGATGCCGCTTACCGTCGTGGTCGCTAGCGTGCCCCGGCCGGCTTGGTCGTTCATCACGATGAGACCCAACCCCCCTTGCAGCGACTCGACGTGCTGATCGTAGGATGCCGCGGTGGTCACGAAAGAACCGCTCATCGCCGGCCACTGGTTCCGGTACGACATCACCATCCGCGGACAGCGTGCCGTTCCCGCAAAGGCCGGATTCAGGTAAATCGGGTTCGCGTAATACTGAGTGAATTCAGCGTCTTGGGCGCGTG